>DAIRED010000048.1:0-10884 GCA_036795795.1 Thermoplasmatota archaeon
TCGCCGAGTCGGCGGCCAAGCAGCTCACCGGGACGATGTCGTTCGCGCGCGCCGAGGAGATGTGGTTGTCCGTCCACAGGCTAGCCGGCGACCGCGTCCGAGGTCTCGGCGCCCTGTGGAGCGCCGCGGAGCTCGAGTTCCACCAGAACAGGGCGGACGCCGCGGGCGCGAACGCCGCAGAACTTCTGCGGGAGGCGTGTGAGTTAGGCTCGATGGAGCACATCTGGAAGGCGCAGTGGCTCGAGGGGCGCGTGGCAATGCACATGAAGGCGACCGACCGCGGGCTGCCGAGCCTCGACGCTGCGGAGGAGACGGCGCGCCGCGCCGGCGACGACGAGGGCGTGGCGATGGTGCTGATGACGAAGGGTGTCGCCAACCTGCGCATCGGCCGATTCGACGAGGCGATATCAATCTACAGGACAGCGGAGTCGATGTTCGCCAAGAGCGGCAACTCTGGCATGAGGGGGAGGGCCCTCGTGAACCTGGGGGACGCGATGACGAAGAAGTGCGACTACGCCGAGGCCGAAAGATGCATCGGAGAGGGGCTGGCAATCGCGAGGGAGATCGGGGCGAAGACCGACATCCCCACGATGCTGTGGCACCTCTCGCTCCTGGCTTACTGGAAGGGCGAATACGCCCGTTGCGTCGAGACGGCGTACGAGGCGTTCGACGGGGCCAAGGAGACCGGGAACTGGAACGTGATGATTCGTTCTCTGACGACGCGCGCCGCCGCCCACGACCAGCTCGGCCAATTCGAGGAGGTGGAGAAGGCGAGCCTGGAGGCGCTCGCCCTCTCGGAGAGGACTGGAATGGGCGACAGGCTGGCGATCACCTACAACATGTTCGAGGTCAAGTACAAGCAGCAGCTCCAGTGGTTCAGGAAGACGCTGGCTTTGGCCGAGGCGCAGAAGGTGGCACGGGGCACCCATGAGCACATCCGCAAGGAGATCCTGAGACCCTTCTTGGATGAGCTGGAGCTGATGAACCGATTCATAGACTCCTCGGGGAATCTGGATATGCGTAGGAAAATCGCGGCTCGGCTGGACGAGATGAAGGGGAAAATGGGCCCCCTGTGACTCATTCCATCCCGCTGTCGTCGTCGCCAGGCACCAGGAGAGGATCGCCGGGGTCGAAGTCTGGCAGACCCCAGTTGCAGGCCGCGTTGTACTCGTTGTACCTCGCCACTATCGAGGACGCCGTCGCTGTGTCCGGAGCCTTGGACTCAAGGCTGGTGCCGAACGTCATGAGCCATCCGGCGAGCTCGGCGTCGCCGGCGTTGTCCGCCGTCTCGGTGGCAGCGGTCGCATGCCCGTGGACGCTACGCCCGCCGTTGTAGGCCTCTATCGCGTTCTCGTAATGCTTCCTCGACGATTTCAAAAGCGCGCACTGGTACTTCTGCGGATTGGATATCGCACTCATTCTTGCACCGCCATGTAATAAGACGGCCGGTATAATAAAGTTTCATTGGGACGGGATTATTCCGCGAACGGAACGTCGAGCTCGTCCAAGTCCTTCGGCAGGACTGCATTGGGGAAGACGACGCGCGCCTCATCCAGGAGCGGCGCCCCGTCCTCGTATCGGGGGCTGATGTGGACGAGCACCAGCATCCGGACGCCAGCCTTCGCGGCGAGCGCGCCGGCCTGCGCCGCCGTCGAATGCCCGTAGGTGTTGGCCTTATCCAGATTGTCCGCGGCAGCCGTGGCGTCGTGAATCAGGAGGTCAGCGCCGGCCGCCAGCTTCTCGACGGCGTCGCACGGCTTCGTGTCGCCGGAAAAGACGAGCTTCCGCCCTTTGCGCGGCGGACCGAGGACCATCGACGGCTCGACGACGCGCCCGTCGGCCAGCGTCACGCTCTCCCCGTTCTGCAGCTTCGAGAACATCGGCCCCTCGGGCACCCCCAGCTCGAGCGCGCGGGGCTTGTTGAACTTGCCCGGGCGGGGCGACTCCTCGATGGCGTAAGCGTAGCACGGGACAGAGTGGTCGGCCAGGTCGCACGTCACTGAGTACCTCTCGAAATCCACGCGCTCCCCGGGTTTCAGCTCCTCGACCAGGACTTCGAACGTGGGCTTGAAGTGCCCGAGGGTCAGCAGGGACTTGAGCAGCTCGACGATGCCCTGCGGGCCGTAAATCTCCAGCGGCTCCTTCCGGTCGTTCAGGGCCATGCTCTGGATGAGGCCGGGCAGCCCGAGGAAGTGGTCGCCGTGGAAGTGCGTGACGAAGATGCGGGATATCTTCATGAACGAGACGGTGGAGCGCATGAGCTGGCGCTGCGTCCCCTCGCCGCAGTCCAGGAGTATGACCTCCGGCCCGACGCGGACGGCGATGGCCATGACGTTCCTCTCGGGCGAAGGCCACGAGCCGCCGGTTCCCAGGAAGGCAACATGCATGAATGCCCGTATTGCGTTTGGATAATATTACTTTGGGAGGTTGCGCTTCTTGCCTTTCTTTTTTCCTTTACATAAAGCCTTTCGAACACGTTCGAGCGATTCGTTCACAATTTGCAGAGTGTACGGGTCGTCGAGATTAATCATGATTGATTTAGCTCGCATATAAAATTGAATGGCCTCCAGAATATTGCCTCTTTCTTCAGCAACACCTCCCAAATGATAGAGCGAGCTAGCCTGGCCATACTCGTCGTTAATGCGTTCTTTGATCTCAAGGCTTTTGTAGTACCAGGATTCGGCCTCGTCGAACTTACCGCGATCATGTGCAATCAGCCCAAGTAGAATGAGCGTGATAGATTGGCCATGCTCGTTATGAATGCGCTCAGTTATTACGATACTTTTACGGGACCAGGACTCGGCTTCGTCGAACTTCCCTCGCACTAACGCTATCCTACCTAAATGATGGAACGTGGCGGCCAGGCCATTTTCATCGCCGATGCGTTCTTTAATTTCTATGCTTTTACTATACCAGATTTCAGCATCATCGAGCATTCCACTTTCTTCTGCAATCACCCCTAGGTGATGGATAGAGTTGGCCTGACCTTGCTCGTCGTGGATGCGCTCTTTTATATCGAGGCTTTTATGGAACCAGGATTTTGCTTCGTCAAATTTTTGACGCTCAAATGCAATCATACCCAGTTGATGGAATGTATTAGCTTGACCATGCTCATCGCGAATATGCTCTTTAATTATGAGGCTCTTGCGATACCAGGATTCAGCTTCGATATATTTTCGGCACTTCAGAGCGATCCCCCCTAACTGGCTAAGCGAGGTAGCTTGATTTTTTTCGTCGCCTATCTTCTCATACTGCATTTTCAAGCGAAGAAGGATCATTTCTTGGCGGATAAAATCACGATGATATCCGGCTATCTCCTGGAGGTGTCCTAAAATTGCTCGCCATAACAATTCTCGCCCCGGTTTGGGGTCACCGTTTCTGTCGACTAAACCAGTTTCTATTTCAGAGATGTATCTCTCCCATTCTGCCCATCTTCCTTGAGTTGTAAAAAGTATACTTAAACCGTACAGTATGCCTGGGGTATCATTCCACTGCTCATTTTTCAAAGCGAGACGAAGGGCGTGTGAGAGATTGCTTTCCTCAAGCGAAAGATGTGTCATGGCGAGGTGTGCATTAGTTTTAAAAAATGTGAATAGTCCACTACTGACAATGGCGTAAGTACTGGTGAACGTTCGTTCGAGCCTATCTGATCGGTTTTTAAACGTTTTATTCATGAGGTCGTGGAAAAACCACGGTATGGCCGGGTGGATTGTGTACATCTCTTTTGTACGCTCTCTTAGTAGACCGACTTCCACTGCTGTTTCAAGTAGGCTCTCCCAGTCTTTTTGTTTCAGACCTCGGATTATCTTTGGAGCACCTTTACTATTAGAAATTATCGAAAGTGTTCCAGAATTGACGAAACCTTGGAATGGAGCCAGGATTCCCAGGCGCTTGCGGAGGTCCGGGTCGAGCGAGTCGAGGCGGTAGCTCAGGGACGCTACAAGTGAATGCGCCCTGCCGAGTTCTGCGTCGTCGCGGATGCTAGCCTCCCCAGATTTCAGCTTCGCCAAGAGAGGTTCTGGAGCGTTGCGTTTCAATTCCGGCAGTATAACCTGAATTGCCAGGGGGTTTCCAGCCAGGTATTTCAACAAGTCGGTGTAGTCGGGGAGCCTCTTAAGTTCTGCTGGCTTTAACCCGGCGTGCTCCATGACCTTCACGGCAAGTTCATGCGCCTCCGACCCTTTCAGCGGTCCCAGTTCGACGAGACGATATACTTTGCCTAACCATTTTTCTTCCCTGCGGCTGGTTATCAGCACCTTGGTCTTGCCGCCGTGGATGCTTTGGAGAAAGTCCCTCAGTTCGTCCTGCTCTTCTTGGGTCCAATCCGACGCGGCTCCTTTTGGGAACCCAGCCACGGGCTCGAAGTTGTCCCAAATCAGCAGGCACGGAACCTGTTTAAGGATTGAGATGGCCAACCGCCTGCGCTGTTCCGGGTTCAGCAGGTGCCACTCCGCATTGAGTTGTTCTTTAATATCTGGATTGAAAACCTCTCCGACTTGGTCGCAGACTCGTGCCAGAGGTAGGTGGTGCTCGAACTTGAAGTAGAATATCGGACCGCCCAACCCCCCGGTCTCGCTCCACCATCTCGCGAAGCCCACCGCGGCTTCTGTTTTGCCGAGGCCGGCCATTCCCTGAAGGAGCACAACCGTTTCTTTTCTGAAAGTACGCTCCAGTTCGAGGATGACGTTGTCGCGGCCAATGAACCCGTGCACTGGAGGAGGGGGGCAGCCAATCTCAACCTTCGAAACGTTCCGTTGGTCGTCGATGATATTCGGGTCGAGGTGCAATTCATTGACCGGCTTCGAAACCAAGGAGGCAGGGGAGGATTCGAACAGGATGGGAACCATCCAGTCCTGCAACGGAATCTTACCAATGGGCGACAGCCTCTCTGGGTTGTCGTGAAGGTGCTTCCTGGCGATGGTGACAGCCCTTGAAAGCTCGTCGCCGTCTATCAGCCGCTCGTACAGCCTCGTCATGAAGCTGACTGCCGTCTGGACATAGACCGAATATGCCATCGCGACAACGCCGCTCGCTCCAGATTCTAACAAATGGTTGCCGATGGAAGGATATGGGTTGTCCGGGCAGGCCATGCCCGATTGGCAAGCGTTGAGGATTACCACGGGTACTCCTTTGCCAGCTAGCAACTTGCCAAGCTCTATGCCGCTGACTTCCGTGGGTCCGCCGTCCTCATCTTCGAAGATGAGCTTTCCCTCCACGCCCCCGGAAACGTAGAACCTCGTTGAGCCTGTTCCTCCCGGGAAAGTACCATGGCCGTCGAAATGCAGGACATGATAGAAGTTGGGCTTCTCTGAAAGGACTCTGGCCAGTTGTTCAAATGTGGGCGGGCGCAGCACGTCCACGCGAATCCTGTCCCTGTGCATTCGGAATCTTTCGAGCAGGGGGCGGGCCACCGTTTGAAACGCCACGTCCTTGTCCGGGCCAGCGGGGCGCGAGATGACCAGAAGGATGTTGAACGTGTCTCCCTTGATTTCTGGCGGTTGAAAGCTCAAATCCGGCTGGCTGCGGATGAACGCGTAAGCGAGCCTCGCAATGTCCCCGTATTCTTTTTTCGAGCTGTCGCGCATCAGTTCCCACGGAATGGCGATGCCTATTGGATTGTCCGCATGCACGGCAAAGCGTGTCTTCCCGAGGTCGTCGCTCACATGGGCATAGAGCGCTTGTGTCTCTTTGTGCCCGAATACAGCCGAAAACAATTCTTCGCCCAGCTTGGCCATAAGCCTTTCCGTTGCTCTGGCCCGCACCTGCCAAATCCCCCAGGGATACGAGAGATATTCTTCGAGGTACCATCGGATGTTTTTCCGCGCATCGTCGTCAATCTGGAATTTGAAAGGTATTTCTCTCTCTTGCGGCTGCGCACCCTCTTTTGCAGTGTAGCAAATTCTAATACGTGCGCCCTTTCCCCGCTTTGCCTTTAAGTGATGTATGGCTATTCGTTTCATCTTTCCTGACCTACAAGGAGATGGATTCGTATGTAGAAAAGTCTTTGGTAGAAAAAAATGCAAGGGGGGTAATGAGGTTACCTTTAAATCCGCCCGCGCATTCATCCTGGCGATGGCGAAAATCTTCGTCGGGGTCGCGTGGCCGTACGCGAACGGCCCGCTGCACGTCGGGCACATGGCGGGATGCAACCTGCCGCCGGACATCTTTTCGAGGTACCACCGGATGGCCGGGAACGAGGTCTTGATGGTCTCCGGCAGCGACATGCACGGGACCCCCGTCACGGTAAAAGCCGAGGAGCAAGGCATCTCCCCGCTCGAGCTGGCGATGATGTACCACGCCCGAAACGCGGCCACCATCGAGAACTTCGGCATCGTCTTCGACCTCTTCCTGAACACCGAGGACCCGACGCACAAGTCGGAGGTCCAGAAGTTTTTCAAGCGCCTGCACGAGCGCGGCCACCTCTACGAGAAGGAGATGGAGCTGCCGTACTGCGGCAAGTGCAAGCGCACCCTCCCGGACCGCTACGTCGAGGGCGTCTGCCCGTTCTGCTCCTACGAAAAAGCGAGGGGGGACCAGTGCCCTGAGTGCGGCAAGCTGCTCGACCCCGAGACGCTTAAAGAGCCGAGGTGCAAGACGTGCGGCACCGCCCCGGAGAAGGTCGTCAGGAAGCACCTCTTCTTCAGGCTCAGCGCGATGGAGGAGCCGCTCAAGAAGTGGCTGGAAGATAAAACATACTGGCGGCCGCACGTGGTCAACTTCACGCGCAACTTCCTCGAATCCGGGCTGAAGGACCGTCCAGTCACGCGCGACACCGACTGGGGAATCGAGATTCCCGTGCCGGGCTATGACGACAAGCGCATCTATGTCTGGTTCGAGGCCTTCATGGGCTACTTCACGATGGCGGTCGAGTGGGCGAGGCTGCAAGGCCGTCCCGACGCCTGGAAGGAGTTCTGGCAGAACCCCGATTGCCGCCACTACTACTTCCTCGGCAAGGACAACGTGCCGTTCCACACGATATTCTGGCCCGCGGTGCTGATGGCGCACGGCGACCTCAACCTGCCGTACGACGTGCCGGCGAACGCCTACATGCGCTTCGGGGGCGAGCAGTTCTCCAAGTCAAGGGGTGTCTCGATTGACATAGACGACCTCGTGGCTAAGTACGGGGTCGACGCCACCAGGTACTACATCTCGTGCGTGCTTCCGGAGACGAGGGACGCGGACTTTTCGATTGACGAGTTCGTCGCCAAGACCAACAACGAGCTCGTCGCGACGCTGGGCAACTTCGTCCACAGGGCTCTCACGTTCACGGAGAAAAACTTCGGGGAGATTCCGCAGCAGGGTGAGATGGACGCCGCGGACCTCGCGGTCCTGGCGGCGATGGAGAAGGCGGTTTTCGACGCAGGCCAGCACATCGAGAAGTGCCAGTTCAGGGACGGACTGAAATCGGTCATGGACCTCGCCAGGGACGGCAACAGATACTTCGACGCAAAGGGACCGTGGGCGCTCATCAAGACCGACCGCGCGAAGTGCGGCACGGCGCTCCACATCTCGTTGAAGCTTGTGAAATCCCTGTCGGTAATCGCGATGCCGTACATACCCCACGGTGCAGCCAGGATTTGGCGCTCGCTCGGCAACGAGGGCGAGCCGGAGCGGTGGGCGCAGGCGCTGGAGCCCCTACCGGAGGGCCGGAAGCTCGCGAAGCCGGAGATAATATTCAAGAAGATTGAGGAGGCGGTGAAGGTGGAGCAGAAATCTCAGCTCTCTCAGCTGGATATCAGGGTCGGCAAGATAATCGAGGTGAACGACCACCCGGACGCCGACAAGCTGGTCGTCCTGAAAATCGACGTCGGCGAGGAGCGCCAGATTGTCGCCGGCATCAAGAAGCACTACTCCAAGGAGACGCTGCCGGGAAAAGGCCTGCTCGTCGTCTGCAACCTCGCGCCGACGAAGCTGCGCGGGATTGAGTCCAACGGGATGCTGCTGGCAGCCGACGCCGGGGAGGTCGTGAGCCTGCTCGTCCCGCCAGAGGGCGCGAAGCCGGGGGAGCGCCTGGACGGTTGCGAGGCCGCGCCGCAGATAGACTACAAAAAGTTCCAGAGCTTCGTCCTGGTCGCGGGGAAGCCGCAGGGCGACAAGACCGACGTCGGGAGGCCTGTGGCAAACGAGGTTCCGGGCGTCGCAGAAGGCGCGGTCGTGCCGTGCCTGGTATCCTCCGACATGAAATCAGCGAGGCAGCTCACGGTGGGCGGAAAACCAGCATCCTTCGACAGGCCAGTCGCCCCGGGGGCAAAGATCAAATGAGGCTCGACCTCCACGTCCATTCAATCCATTCGAGCGACGGCAGGGGGACGCCGGGGGACATCGTAAGGCAGGCGAAGAAGCACGGGCTGGAAGGCGTGTCGATAACGGACCATAACACGCACGAGGGCTCGACGCAGGCGCGCGCGCAGGTCGGCTCCGAGAAGGGGTTCGTCGTCGTGCGGGGAATCGAGGTCTCCGCGAAGGAGGGCCACGTCCTCGTGTACGGTGTCGGAGAAAATTTCGAGAAAGGCCTTTCAGCTTCGGAGGTCGCCAGAATTGCCCGGGACCGCGGCGGAATCGCCGTGGCGGCCCATCCGTACCGTCACTGGACCGGCGTCGGTGAGTCAGTCGTGCGCAAGGTCGATTTCGTGGCCATCGAAGGCCTCAACAGCAATTCGGACAAGAACGGGAACGCCCGCTCCAGGAAGCTGGCAGCGGAATTAAAAAAGCCGATGGTCGGCGGCAGCGACGCCCACGAGTTGGGCATGGTCGGCGCTGGATTTACCGCCTTCGACGAGACGCTGGAAACCGAGGAGCAGATTATCGACGCGATTGCCAGGGGCGCGTGCAAGCCCGAGGGGATGAGCGCATCGCCTGCGGCCGGCTTGAGGAACACCCTCGGCAACTTCACGGCGTGGCTCGGGCGCGGCATGAAGCGGATGTGAGCGGCGGATAGAAGGGGCAACACCCGACGAGCGGCAAATCGCATCGGATGGCTCAATGCGCGATTCGACGAAAATCAGGCGTTTCAACCACGATTCAACGTAAATCGGATGAACTCATTACGCGATTCGACGAAAAATTACAAGAACTCTTCCATCTTCTGGACGAACGGCCTTATCTCGATGAGCGCCTTCTCCGAATCCTTGCCTGGCTCGGTCCTGAGCACCAGCAGGGCGCGGGCGCTTATCGTCGAGATGACGATGATGGACTTGTCAAGCTTGATTCCGACGTGGAGCAGCTTCTCCTTGAGCTCGGAGGTCGCGGTCTCGGCCGCGCCGAGCAGGATGGCGGACATGGCGACAAATGTCTCTGTGTGCGCGCCTTTCGGGACGTCTCCGGCGATGTGCATGCCGCTCCTGGAGACGAGCAAGGCATCGGTGATGCCATTGACCTTCTCGATTTCACCCAAGATTTCTTCGAGGTTCTCGACGTTAGACATTTGCGTTCCGTACCCTTCGTTAGGCATTGTAAGACAAAACCTGTTGATAAAGCTTTTGACGTAAGAATCTCCTTCGAGGTACAATGTTGGCGATGAATGGACAGGCGTTATATATCTGCGGAATTATATATATATTTTCACCGAGTCTCTTATGTAGTTAATATACTATACAATATGTAGGGATGCGCTCGGGTGATAGCTTGACAGAGGAAAAGTACGACGCGGAGAAGATTCAGGTTTTGGAAGGCTTGGAAGCTGTGCGAAAGCGCCCCGCTATGTACATCGGCAGCACGGATTCCCACGGCCTCCACCATCTGGTCTACGAGGTAGTCGACAACTCCATCGACGAGGTTATGGCCGGCCACTGCACGGACATCAACGTCTTCCTCGAGCAGGACGGCAGCGCGATGATTGCCGACAACGGGCGCGGCATCCCGTCTGGCATCCACCCCAAATACGGCGTTTCCGCGCTGGAAATCGTCATGGTCAAGCTCCATTCCGGCGGCAAGTTCGACCGCAAGTCCTACAAGGTCTCCGGCGGCCTGCACGGCGTCGGCGTCTCGGTCGTGAACGCCCTCTCGGCCTGGATGGAAGCCGTAGTCCACCAGGACGGAAAGACCTTCATGCAACGCTACGAGCGCGGGAAGCCAGTCGAGCCCGTGAAGGTCATCGGCGAAACGGCGAGCCACGGCACCGCGATAGCGTTCCAACCGGACCCGGAGATATTCGAGACCGTTAAGTTCGACTACGACATACTGGCAAATCGCCTCAGGGAGCTGGCATACCTCAACAAGGGCACGCGCATCCGCATCAAGGAGAACTGGGAGGGCGGGCGCTCCGATTTCTTCCATTCCGAAAAGGGGATTGCCGAGTTCGTCTGCTACGTCAACAAGAACCGCACGTCCCTGCACGACGAGCCGATATTCCTGGAATGCGCGAAGGACTACGCGACGCTCGAGATGGCGATGCAGTACACCGACGGCTACGTCGAGAACATCCACACCTTCGCCAACAACATCAACACCGTCGAGGGCGGCACGCATCTCATCGGATTCAGGGCCGCGCTCACGAGGGTCATCAACGACTACGCGAAGAAGAACAACTTCCTCACGGCGAAGGACGAGGGACTGTCCGGGGAAGACGCGAGGGAGGGCCTGACAGCGATTATAAGCGTCAAACTCCCCGAGCCCCAGTTCGAGGGTCAGACGAAGACGAAGCTCGGCAACAGCGAGATTAAGGGCCTCGTCGAGTCGATGGTCTACGAGAAGCTGTCCGAATTCTTCGAGGAGAACCCGCGCGTGGCGCAGGCTTGCATCGGCAAGGCCGTGCTGGCATCGCAGGCGCGCATCGCCGCCAGGAAGGCGCGGGAGCTCACTCGCCGCAAAGGCCTGCTTGAGGGCTCGAACCTGCCGGGGAAGCTGGCCGACTGCCAGGAGAAGGACCCGGCGCGGTGCGAGCTG
>DAIRED010000049.1:0-10860 GCA_036795795.1 Thermoplasmatota archaeon
TGCCTGCTGTACGTGTACCTGGTATCGAAAGCTACGAGCTTTTCGAGGTGCCTCAAAACCGAGCCCTCGCTTATTGCGAAGGTCATGTTGCCAATCTCGGAGGTCGCGTTGAAGGCTAGTGTCCTTGCCACGCCACTGTCGGTGGCGATGGAAGGTGCGAAACCCCCCCGGCCGTGTCCGGGGGTGGGCGAAGTGGACGCCTCGCTAGGACGGACGGTTGTGAGGGCGTCGCCCGGAGCCAGCGCCGGCGCGGACGTCAGCAGCATAGCGGCAACCGCGATGAGGGCCAACCACGGTGTTATCGAGCGCACGATTTGACAATATTATGTTGGCCCCCTATTAATGCTTTGGAATGCCTCTTTGCTTAAGGGGGGTTCCTTCCGACGGCCACGACCACCGCATACACGAGCTTTGCCAGGTTCTCGACGTCATCCAGATGGACGACTTCCGCCGGCGAGTGAGTGTATCGCATCGGAACGCCGAGCGGCACCGTCGCCGCCCCAGACTCCTGGAGCTTCGCCCCGTCGGTAGTGCCTCCGGTCAACCCAATCTGAAGGGGTATCTTGGCCGCCTTTGCTGCTGCCTTGACCGCGTCCCTCATCACCGGTGTGGCCACCGCCACCGTGTCCGCGGCCCTCATGACCGGCCCCTTCCCTAGGAAGACCGGTTTGAAGAATTTGTCCGCGCCTGGCGCGTCCGACGTGCTGTACGTGTCGACGGCCACGACGTAGTCGAGGTACATCGTGTTCCCAATCACGGCCGCGCCGCGCAGGCCCGCCTCCTCCTGGACGCTCCACACAAAGCTCACGGTCCCTTTGGGCGTTTTCTTGCACGCCGCCTCGAACGCCTGCAGCACGGCCCAGCATCCGACCCTGTTGTCGAGGGCGCGGGAGCAAAGGTACTTCTTGTTCATTATCTGCCAGCCCTTCTTGATTGTTATCGGGTCCAGGTGCTCGACGCCCAGCCCGGCGGTTTCCTTGGCGCTGCGCGTGCCCAGGTCGACGGAGAGCTTCTGCCACGGCGTCACCTTGCTGGCCTCGTCCTTGTCCAGCGTGAGGTGCGGCGCCTTGATGCCGATGACACCGTCGACGTCGCCCTTGGCCGTGTGAACAGTGACCATCCGCCCCAGCAGCACCCGGTCGTCGATGCCGCCCATCTTCTTCACTGTCAGGGTCCCGTCGTCCATGATGTTCGCCACGAGCATCCCCACTTCGTCCATGTGCGCCACGATGGCGATGTACGGCTCGCCGTCCCCGATGGTGGCTATCAGGTTCCCCATCCTATCGACCGATACGTCTGCGCGCTTTCCGACCTTGGCCCGGATGTAATCCCTCACCTTGCACTCGTTCCCGGTGACCCCGGGAAGCATGACCAGCTCCTTCAACGATTCGATGTCCATTTCAAACCCCCCTCATATCGCCGCCGGCCCATTCTCGGCAGCCATTCGCAGCATCTCCCTGGCTCCCCTCGGTCTGCGCACCCCGCTCAGTTCGCATTCTAGACCACCGCCTAGCCCCTCTTGACGAGCGGAGTCTTGGCGACCGCACCTCGCACCTTGCGCCCGCGTATTTCAATGAATATCGGCGTGCCTGGAGCTGCTTTCGCCGGATCGAAGTACCCGAGACCAATCCCTTTCCCGAGGGTGGGGGACATCGTCCCGCTCGTCAGCTTGCCGAGCGATTCTCCGGATTCCGAGAGCACAGGATAACCGTGCCTCGGCACCCCGTTCTCCTCCAGCACGATGCCCGTGAACTTGCTGTATCCGCCAGCCGTTTTTTGGGCTTCGAGGACGCCCTTGCCTATGAAATCGTGGTTCCACTTGACTACCCAGTCGTATCCAGTCTCCAGCGTGGTCCGGTTGTCATGGAAGTCCTGCCCCGACAGCAGGTAGCCCATCTCCATCCTGAGGGTGTCGCGCGCCCCGAGCCCGATGGGGTGGCAGTCGTTCTGCGGTTCCAGCACGGCCCGCCATAACATCGGCCCCGCCCTCAGCGGAACGAGTATCTCGAACCCGTCTTCGCCCGTGTATCCCGTCCTGGAAACCAAAGCATGCGTCTCCTGCTGCAGCTTCCTGGAAAAGACCGAGTCTCGGACACCCTTCTCATTCTTGTTGACGTGCCAGGCTTCGGGCAGCGGGAAGAATCCAACGTACCAGTTCTTCAAAGCCGTCGCGCCGCTCCCGAAAAGCCCCTCCACTATCGCCGCGGCTTTTGGCCCCTGGACAGCGACGCATGCAATCTCGCCCGAATGGTTCTCGATCGTGGCTCCCAGGTTGTGCTTGGTTATCCATTCGAATATCTTAGGTGTGGTCGCTGCGTTGGGAACGCAGAGGAACTCGTCCTCGGCTAGCTTCGTGACTATCGTATCGTCAATTATAAGGCCCTTTTCGTCCAGGATGTGGGCGTACTTCGCCTGCCCGATCTTGCTGCTGGCATAATCGTTGGTGAATATCTTTTGGACCGTCTCCAGAGCGCCGGGGCCGCGTATCACGATGTCCCCCATGTGCGAGACGTCGAACGCGCCTGCGGAGTTGCGAACCGCGTTGTGCTCTCCGACGATGCCCAGCTTGAAATGCATCGGCATCTCCCAGCCAGCGAATTCAACGATGTTCGCGCCCAGCGTCACGTGCTCCTGGTAAAGCGGTGTTCGCTTCATTGAAAGCCTCGGGCCCCGTATCGCGCACGGTGATTAAAAGGTTGGGTGGAGGTACCGCGTTCCCGAGTGGGAGCGGCTCCGCCCTATTCCGTCCCCCATACAGTGGGGGCCTGCAAACCTTTTTTTACCAGTCACGCCCTCTGGGGACCAGGGATTTGCATGGCATCAAAAAGCGGTCTGGGCAAGTGGTGGAAGTACAATTACCATTTCTTGGCGTGGTTCTGCCTCCTCGCCGGGCTCGCGTCCCTATCCCTGGGCTTGCTCGGGATATACTACGACGACCTCGTGGCTCCGGATGGGGTCGAGTACCTGAGCGACATCGGCGCCTGGAGCTACTGGGCGCTGTTGTTCGGCGTCATGGCAGCGATACTCGGTGGCTATTACACGTACAGCCACATCGACAAGATGAGGAAGTTCGAGGCGATGATGGAGAACCGCGGCAGGGTCAACTTCATGAGGGACTTGGACGAGATAGAGCGGCTGGCCTATGAACTGGGGGCGGCTTTCGAGGCCCGCGTGATCGAGCGCAAGAGGGAGTTCAAACTCAAGTGATTCCAGCTTAGCTGTGGGACGATGGCGTTCTATTCATTGTTGAGTTAGCATTGGTATCTGCGATTTCGGAGCTCGCACCCACCCCCCCGTTTCCTGTGGAAAATCCTGTGAATGATGATGCTTGATGGGCCTTAGTCTATCGTGTAGATTATATTTTACTATTAATATATAAATGAATATATAAATTGTCGATTAACAGCACATCAAATTGGAATAGTTCTGCATTGGAAATCGAAATTATTGTAACATTGTATCGATATTAATATTTACTGGCTACTATCATCTATTATACATCTATAATGAATGCAATCTAGATCGAAACGTTGTCAAAGATGGACGCATCTTGATAAAACGTAGTAAAGGTCGATCTGTGACGTTGAAGAAAAATACTATATACAAAAGGTATTTCTATCGTGACCTCTTCCGCCGCTCGCTCACTTCTATAGGCTGCAGTGGAAATAGAGGGGGGCGCCTCAAAGGGGGAGGCCGAATGAGCGAGAACATCTTCGAACAATACCTCAGCGACAAGTCCGTGTTCATCGACAGGGAGATCCTGAGTGCGGCATACTTGCCTAACAAACTGCTCCACAGAGTCGAGCACGTGCAGCACATCGCCAGCATAATAGCGCCAGCTCTGAAGGGGCACCGCCCCTCAAACTTGCTCTTCCTTGGCCAGACTGGAACAGGGAAGACGGTGGCCGCGCGATACGTAGGGCAGCAACTGACCGACCTGCTTGGCAAGTCCAGCAGTGGGAAAGTGGAGTTCATCTACGTCAATTGCCAGACAATCGACACGCATTACGGGATACTTTACGAGCTTTCGAGGCACTTTTTCACGCAGGAGGAGGCCGCCCAGGGCGTGGCTCCGCCGCCGACCGGTTGGTCGCTCGACAGGCTTTACCAGACGCTGCTCGAACGCATGAGGGCGTCCGGTAAGGTCGTCATAGTCGTGCTCGATGAAATCGACAAGTTCGTTGCCAAGAGCGGCGACGACGCCCTATACACCCTGGTCAAGATGAACGAGGGCGACGGCGCGGGTTCGGGACCGATTCATGCGGCAGCAAACCTTGGGCAGACATCCGTGGGCACCATCGCATCCGGATCTGGCGCGCAGGAATCGAAAGTCGCGGCCGAATCGGCGCCGGTGGAAAAGGCAAAGGCGCAACCGACAGCGCGAATCTCCATAATCGGGATATCGAACGACCTCAAGTTCGGGGAGATGCTGGACCCCCGCGTGAAGAGCCGATTGAGCGACGAGAAGCTGGTCTTCTCGCAGTACGAGGCGCACGAGCTGTACGACATACTGGCGCAGAGGTCTCCCCTAGCATTCCAGCCGGGCGCGATGCCCGACTCGGTGTTGAGATTGTGCGCGGCGATGGAGGCGCACGAACGCGGGGACGCGAGACGGGCGATAGATCTGCTGAGGGTGGCTGGCGAAGTAGCGGACCGCGAGAGGGAGAAGCAGGTTTCCGAGGGCCACCTTCAAAAGGCGAGGAAGCGGATAGAGCTGGATTGCGTCGCCGAGGCGGTGCGCACCCTTCCGACCCAGTCGAAGCTCGTGCTCCTTGGTGTTATCCTGAATGAGGAGGTGGGAAACGAACGCCTCACGACCGGCGAGGTCTACAATACCTACAGGGAGCTGTGCCGCAAGATTGGCATGATGGTCCTAACCCAGCGCCGGATAGGGGACCTGATATCCGAGCTCGACATGCTGGGCATCCTCAACGCCCGCGTGCGCTCGTACGGGCGAGGCGGCCGCACGAAGGACATATCGTCCGGCGTCCCGATGGGGGAGTCGAAACGTCTGCTGCTGGCGGACGAGCTACTGCAGCCGCTGAAGGACTTCAAGGCCAGGCGCCAGTCGACGCTCGATTGATGGGCAGGGCTGAACTGCAGCTGGACTGCATCACCCGGAACAACGTGACCGGATTGAATTTGGAATGTGGATGTTTGTGACATTTTCGGACAGATGCAGGTCAAACTGTTCGAAAATGGCGACAGAAACGGGCTCGCGTCCCTCGCGCGAATTAATAAAATATATGTACAAAGGAGGGTTATGCCCGACACATGGTCGAGCGCGGAAGGCTCAACGTCGTTCTGGCGATAGCGGCCGTCGCGGTCCTGGTAGGATCCGGTATTACGTTGGCAGTAACATCTGTGCCGCAAGGCGACTTAAATGTTGTGATAGTAAATGGTTTTGAATACTCGTGGATGAACATGAATACAACATTCACATCGTACATGGTAGAAGCGGATTTGAAGGAGGACCATGTTATTTTCGAGTGTGTATTGATTACAGATTTAATCAACGCATCTCAAATACAAAATCCATCTCAACACACATACGTCGTTGTGGGTTCAGATGGTTATGAAGTTACATTTACATGGTACCAAATCACACATGGATATCTGGCAATCACAGAAAAAAGAGCGATATTTCCAGATGTGGCAGCAAGAAACTGGGTTAGAGACGTCATCGAAATACGTATTGTGGAGGGATGAGCCATGGAAGGAATCGACAAGCGCAGGATTTGGGCAGGGATAGTGCTATTCGGCTCTGCATGGGGGCTGTTGGAATGCGTGTTGGGCAGCATCAGGATGCCCGGCGGGCTGGAGGCCTTCCCCATGGGTGCGGTCCTGGGGGGAATGTTCGGCCTCGGAATAATGTCTTACACGAGGCGCATCTACGGAGTGATGTGGATGCAGCTCGGGATGGGCATAGTCGCCGGATTCCTGCGGTTCTGGGCGCCGGTCGGCACGTGCGTCGTGTGCTCGGCCCTGGCGATTGTCGCGGAGAGTCTGGTATTCGAGCTCATATTCAACCAGTCAGTGCTGTCAATAAGGTCCTTCTCGGCCGAAGGCGCCGGCGGGCGGGCCAAGGCGGCGATGAAGACGCTGGTCCCGCTGGGCATCATCGCAGGGTACGTCATCTACGTGACCGGTTACGCATTCACTCAGGTATTCACCCCCATCGTCACCGGTTCAGGCTTCATGATGGCCGACTTCGCGTCCGTCGTCCCGTTGATACTCGGCCGGGGGTTCTACGCCGCGCTGTGCGGCGCGGTTGCCCTTCCAGCAGCCGTCCTCATCCAGCAGCTGGACGTCGACGTGGCGAAGGTCTCTGTGAGGAAGTATTACGTAGGCGCTGCGGCAGGCTCCGCGATGTGCTGGGCGCTTGTCTTCGCTCTCTTCCTCCCGCGCATCCTAGGCATGTGAGGTGGCAAAATGGCTAAGGTCAAGGTCATCGTCTTCCACCCGGAGAAGTGCAAAGGCCATCTGGAATGCGAGAAAGCGTGCTCTAACGTCCATTTCAAGACAAAGGACGGGGGCGAGAGATCAGCAATCCGGATAATCAAGGACAAGGCTGGTAAATACGAAGCCACCGTCTGCAACCACTGCGGGCTTTGCATGGACATGTGCCCGGTCCAGGCGCTGAAGCGGCTGACGTCCGGAACCGTGACATTAAACAAGAACACCTGCGTCGGATGCCAGGCGTGCGTGGCGTTCTGCCCGACGGGGGTCATGCGCAAGGCCCCCAGGGTCATCGTGCCGTTCAAGTGCATCTCCTGCGGAATGTGCGTCAAAGCGTGCCCGGAGGGTGCGCTGGAATTGAAGGAATTCGAGTTCTCTGAAATCGAGCTCGAGGTCTACGCGAAGCACGGGAAGGTGTGCAAATGAACGGCCCCGAGAGCACGGTGGGATGCGATTACGAGCCAATCACTCTGAAGACGACGGACGGTTTCGAAACAGGGAACACGAAACACAAGTGGGACCTGGCGGATTTGAAGCGGGGCCATAAGATACTGGCCACTTACAAATACGAGCGGCGGCCGATAGTCCGCGGATACGCGGGGCGGACACTATACATCAACCTCACAAGGAACGAGATAATGGAGACGCCAGTCAGCGAGGAGATGAAGGCTCAGTTCACAGGCGGCAAGGGGTTCGACCTCAAGCTCATGTGGGACGCTATAAAGCCGACGACCCGCTGGGACAGCGAAGAAAACGAGCTGGTGATGGCGAGCGGCCCTCTCAACGGCAACACTCAATATTCAGGGATGGGCAAGTGCCTGGCGACGACCGTTTCTCCCCTCACGAACATCGTCTGCGACTCCAACGCCGGAGGCTACTTCGCCCCGTACATGAAGTTCGCAGGATTCGACGCCATCGAGGTCCAGGGAAAGGCCAAGGAGGACGTCGTGGTTTTCATCGATGGAAAGGAGGGCGTCGTCACGATAGAGACGGCCCCGAAGGAGGAGACGAACTCCCACGTCCTCGCCGACCAGCTCACGCATCTTTATGCGGAGGCCGACACGGACCTGGCGCGGCAGAAGGTGACCGTGGTCTCGGCTGGCAAAGGCTCGGAATACTCCTACTGGGGCTGCATCAACATATCTTTCTTCGATGTCCGGCGCAAGGTCCCCCGTCTCAAGCAGCACGGGCGCGGAGGCCTGGGAACGGTCCTGAGGAACAAGAAGGTCAAGGCCCTGGTGGCCCGCATCGAGAAGATGGACGGCACCAGCAACAACCCCGCCGACCCGGACAAGCTGGCGGCAACCGGGTTCAAGCACCACCGCGAGATGCGCGACCTGGACAAGAACCAGTGCAACATGCGCGTCGTCGGCACCGGCAACATAGTCGAGGTCATGGACGCCTACGACCTGCTGCCGACCGAGAACTACAGGTTCGGCTCGCACCCGAAGGCGTTCAACCTGCACTCGCCGAACTTCTACAAGCGCTTCACGCAGGTGATACCTGACGGTTGCTGGTACGGCTGCACGATGGCGTGCGCCAAGGCGGTGGACGGATTCCTGATTCGCACTGGGCCTTACAAGGGGCAGAAGGTCACCGTCGACGGCCCCGAGTATGAGAACTCGGCGGGATGCGCGAACATGGGCCTCTGGGACCCGGACTGGGTCATCGAATGGAACTTCTACTGCGACACCTACGGAATCGACACGATATCGTTCGGCACCGGAATGGCGTACTACCTGGAGATGTACGAGTACGGAATACTGAACAAGGAGCGCTGCGGCGGCCTGGAGCTGCAATGGGGCAATGCCGAGGCGATACTGGAGTTCATGCACCGGGTCGCGCGCGGCGACGACAACGAATTCATCAGGGTAGCTGCGAAAGGCATCCGTCAGACGAAGGACTGGCTCATCTCAAAGGGATGGGGCGACTCCTACATCATCGAGAACTGCGGAATGGAGCAGAAGGGCCTGGAGTTCTCCGAGTACGTTTGCAAGGAATCGCTCGCCCAGCAGGGTGGATACGGGCTCACCAACAAGGGCCCGCAGCACGACGAAGCCTGGCTCATCTTCATGGACATGGTCAACAACCAGATACCGACCTTCGCAGACAAGGCCGAGGCGCTCCACTACTTCCCGATATGGCGCACGTGGTTCGGTCTGGCGGGGCTGTGCAAGCTGCCATGGAACGACGTGACGCCGCCGTCGAACGCCCAGGCGAAGGAGCCCGCGAAGATACCGGAGCACGTCCAGAACTACGCGGACATGATGACGGGGACGCTGGGGCGCGAAGTGAAGCCGAAGGACCTCATAGACATGAGCGAGAAGGTCTACAACTTTCAGAGGGCGATGAACGTCTGGATGGGGCGCGGGACGAGAAAGGACGACCTCCTGCCGTACAGGGCTATGGGGCCGGTGACAGAGATGGAGTACCTATCCAGGAAGGACAGGTACGACAAGCAGCTCGTCGAGAAGGTCGGCCTTCCGAAAGGGCAGGTCTCGAAGATGAGGGTGGAGGAGAGGATGGCCGCCACGAGGGAGTTCCGCTTAGACCAGTACCAGAAGCTCTCGGACGCGGTCTACCATCGGAGGGGCTGGACTCAAAACGGCATCCCGACGGTCCAGAAGATTAAATCCCTGGGATTCGCAGACAAGCGCCTGCTCGACATGCTCCAGAAGAAGATAGACGACGACGAGAAAGCAGGCTTAAACGTCTGGGGCGGCAAGTACTCGGGCAAGGAGATGCCGCCGACGGCGGAGCGGAAGTACTGGGAAAAGTGGTGACCCCCAGATAACAACCATTTTATCTGCAGCCAGCCATATCCCATCGATGGCAGCTCTGACCAAGGCCGACGTCGAGGAGCAGCTCATGCTCGCCAGTGTGGGCATCGCCGGCGCGGGCGGTCTGGGCTCGAACGTCGCGATGGCGCTGGCGCGGGCCGGCGTCGGGCACCTGGTGTTGGTCGACTTCGACGCGGTCGAGGAGAAGAACCTCACGCGCCAGTACTTCTTCAGGGACCAGGTTGGAGAGCTGAAAGTCGCAGCGCTGAAGAACAACATCGACCGCGCGGTGCGCGGCGTCAAGGTAGACGCCATCAACAAGCGGCTGGTCCCCGGAAAGATGGCGGAGCCGTTCAGGAAGGTCGATGTAGTCGTCGAGGCGCTGGACGCGGCCGAGACGAAGGCGCAGTTCATCGAGGAGCTTCTGCTGGAGCTGCCGGGGAAGCCTATCGTCGCGGCGTCCGGCGTCACCGGCTGGGGCACGTGCGAATCTATCGAGATGAGGAGGATCCCGCCACTGTACCTGGTCGAGGACAAGGAGGCCAAATCGAGCGACGCCGGGATATTGCTGGCGCCGAAGGTCGGGCTGCTGGCTCACATGCAGGCGAACATGGTCATGGAGATAATCTTGGGGGTGCAAAATGGCCGTTAAGGTCAACGGGAACGGCGTCGACTACGTGAAGGGGGAGACGGTCGCCGAGCTGCTGGAGCGTATGAAATACAACTTCCCGCTCGTCGTCGTGAAGGTGAACGGAAAGGTCATCCCCCACGAGAGCTTCCCGAAGGCCAAAGTTCCCGACAGGTCCAAAGTCGAGGTCATTCACTTGATAAGCGGTGGTTGAAATGGCGATAACGTACAAGGAGTTGAAGCCAATATTGAAGAAGAAGGCCCGGGGCGGGCGAATCTCGTGCACCACAGCGCTGGCAGTCGCCGCCAAGTACGGCGTGCCGCCGTCGAAGGTGGGCGCAGCGCTCGACGAGCTGGACATACGCATCACCGATTGCAGGCTCGGCTGCTTCGAGTGAGGCGCGGGCGGGCGATGATGGCAAAGAGGGCGGGGACGCGCGGATGATCGTCATTTCCGTGCTCGGGCTCAAGAAGAGCGGCAAGACGACCACGTGCGAAGCTCTAATCCGGGAATTCAAGTCCCGCGGGCTCAAAGTCGGCGCCGTCAAATCGATGCACCACGCCAGGATGACCATCGACAGCAAGGGCAAGGACACCTGGCGGCACAGGCGCGCGGGCGCGGACTTCGTGGCATCACTTTCAAACGGCGAGATGGGATACATCCAGGCCGTCGGGGGGAAGGCCTCGTTTAAGGACGCTAGCGTCCATTTCCCCGTCGAGACGGACATCGTCGTGTGCGAGGGCGTCGAAGATCCCGGCCGCGGGGCGCTACGCGTGGTCGCGCTCAAGGCCAAAGGGGACTTGGCTGAAACGCTGGAGATACGCGGCTTGGGAGCTGGCAAGAACGTGCTCGCTTTGACCGGAATATTCGCGAACGAGACGAGGGCCCATCCAAAGTATCCCATATACAATTGCACCGTGAAGCGCGACATCGTAGCGCTGGCCGACCTCATCCTCGGGGAGGGGAAATGATGGCGGGAATCTCTCCCGCCA
>DAIRED010000050.1:0-10788 GCA_036795795.1 Thermoplasmatota archaeon
TCGATCCGGGGGTCCCCCTGGCGACGTGCGGGATTGCGGCGGTGCTGGCGACCATCGTCCTCGCGTACTTCGCGATGAGGGTGGAGAGCCCGCCTATGGCTTCCGATGCCATGCTCTCGCACGTCCCCGCTGGCTTCAGGCTGGCCGGGCGGATTCCGATGCCGGACGACGCGGTCCTCGTCGGCACGATTCTGCCGTTCAGCGCGATGAAGGTGGAGGCGATGGCCGGGCTGATGGGGACGAGCCCCGAGACGGTCGTCGCCGCGCTTGGCACGCGCACGGCCTCGCGCACCCGCCAGTTCTTCGAGCACGACGCCCGGACCGGTTTGGTGAAGGCGCAGGACCTCAAAATCGACCTCTACACGTCGGCGAAGCAGCCCAACGCCGGCTTCGGCGTCCAGAGCCCAGCATTCTCCAGCTTCTCCTGGTTCCGCACCGCGCCCGGCGACGCAACGGGGTTCAGGACGGTTCGGCGCACCTGCATCCATTGCGGCGAACCGGCGAAGCCGGAGCATGAGTTCTGCGGGAAGTGCGGGAAGAGGGTTTGAGGTCAGACGGCGCGGTAGCGGCCGTTTCCGAGGAATTCGATGATACCGTTATCGCGCAGAACCTGCAATTGCTGCCTAATCTTCTCCTTGACGTGCTTATTATCGGGATGGAGCTTCGCCAGCCTCCCCTCGAAGGCGTAGGCGTCCGCGTGGGAGAACGCCTGATGATGGCTCCCGTTGCAGGCATCTAAATGGACGAATGAGTAACATATTGGTACATATCGTTGTACGAAAAATACAAATACGGGTTGAGCATTAACCGAAATATGAAGCTGTCCCGCATAGTCGAATTCAACACATGGTGGAACGATGGGCGGGTCAGGGAAGGGCTCGCTCCCGGATACGAACGGCACATGCTAGCTGCCGTCATGCCCACCCTTTCAAAAAGGCAGGTGACGGTCCTGAGGGGGCCTCGCAGAACTGGAAAATCCACGATGCTGTATCAGGCAATCAGACATTTGCTATCGGAAGGCGTGGACCCGAAGTTGATACTTTACTACTCGTTCGACGCCTCCGAGGGCGACGTGCAGGAGCTTCTAGACGAATACGGGAACTCCATCTTGGGCGCCCCGCTGGACGGCACCGGACGAAAATACGTCTTTTTGGACGAGGTGCAGAAGTGCGAAGGATGGGCCGAGCAGGTGAAGAGGAACTACGACCTCTACCGCAACGTGAAGTTCGTGCTCTCTGGGTCGGTGAGCTTCGATATCGGAGCTGGCGCGACGGAGAGCCTGGCTGGTCGTGCCTCGGAGATGGTGTTGTCGCCCATGTCCTTCGGCGAGTATCTGGGGATGCGCGGCATAGCTGCGCCCGGCATCGGAAGCCCCCTCAAAGAATTCCTCATGGCAGAAACGACGGTCGCATCGCGTTTCAGGCACTATCTCGATACTGGTGGGTTCCCGGAGATCGTAGCGGTGGACGACCCGGAGGAGATAAAGGAATACGTGCTATCGAGCGTCGTCCAGAGGGCAGTTTACGGCGACCTGTTCCAGAGAGGTGGCATCGGCGACCCGGAATCGATGATGGCCCTCCTCAGGGCGATAGCCGAAACCCCGGGCATGCTCCTGAATTACGACCGTCTGGGCGCGGACATCGGGCGGGACAGGAGGACCGTCTCGTCGTACATCGCGAGGCTCGAACAGGCGATGATCATACGCACGATAGGCAACTTCAGGCGGAGCGCGCTCTCTTCGAGCAGGAAGCACAGGAAGGCATACCCCGTCTCGACTGCGTTGACCTACGCCTTCAAGGGGCCAAGCCTGGACGAGGCGGACATCGGGCGCGTCGTCGAAACCGCCGTCCTCAATGAAATCGGGGCGGGCCACTTCTGGCGCGAGCGCGGGAACGAAGTAGATTTCGTGCTCGGAAGGCGCGGCGGGACGGCGGTGGAGGTGAAGCTTGGCGGCGGCGACCCGCATTTCGACAGGTACGCCAGGAGGCACCCCGTGGAGCGCGCCTTCGTCGTCACAAAAGCCGAGGCGGGTTCCAGTTCAAGCGGTTCCGTGCGCTACTCGAAGGTTCCAGCGTGGGCGCTGTGCGCCGGAGCGGGCGTGGACGGAATCCGGGCCAGTCCCCTATGAGTTGAGACGGTACTTCCCGCGCCCGGCGAATTCGAGGATGCCGTTGTCGCGCAGCAATTGTAGCTGCTGGCGAATCTTCGGGCGGACGTGCTTGTTATCGGGATGCAGCTTTGCCAGCTTCCCCTCGAAGGCGTAGGCGTCTGCGAGGGCGAATTCCTTTTATCTGACATTATTTAATAAACAACTGGATGTTTCAAGATATGCGAAATTTTGAGGAGGTGTGAAGTTATCGACAAGCTTAAACGGATTTATCGGACTAGCGAACCTATGAGTTTCCATGATTTCGAATGCGTATATCTGTTGATTCCCTTTGCAGTATTGGTAATATCGGTTTTTATCTATCCCACCGTCTTGTTTACAGGTTTGCCAGACGTCATCCGGGTGTCCTTTGATAATCCGTCCAACACGAAACCATCCGACAATGTGCTGAGTTGGCGACGATTCATAAACTAAAACTTTGTCGAAACGCTTCTTCGGCACTTGCTTGCGGAACTCGAACAGTTTGTCGCCATCGAATATTTTATTCGAGAACTCTGGTTTAATAGACAATAAGATTTTCATTGGTTTTTCTAGTCCTTTTTCTTTCCGAGGCGCTTCACTTTCTCCGGCGCGTCCAGATAGTTTTCGGAACTCACGACCGGCCTGCCCGACTCCGTTTCCAGGTTCTTCCGCGCGTCCCCGGCTATTGTTCCGCCCTTCCTGGCCGTTTTCCTGTTCTCGTCGAAGCCCATCGAATCACGGTTGCGGGCGATTTCCGTGGTGGCGGCCTCCCCGAGCATCGTGAATATCAGCTCCAGGTCGTTCATGTGGTCCCTGAGGTTCTCCCTGGCCAGGCCCTTCAAACCTTTGTATTCGGCCGGGGTGAGCCCGAACGTGGCCTTGGAAATCTCCGCTGTCAGTATGGCGAACTCTATGTCCGCCTTGACCCCTCGCTTGTCCCATTCCCCGGTCAACTCGTCGCGGACGGCGATGCCCCGGACCCGCTTCTCAATCCATGCTTCCGAGTATCCCTTGGCCCTGTATGTCTCCCTCAGTCTTTTCATGGCGAGCTCGGGGTCTTCTATTTCTTGGATGCGTTCGTACCCGACGCGAGCGAGCCATATTTTGAACGGTTCAGCGTTCTTCGACGGGACGGACTGGATTATTCGAAAAAGCGTTTCCGTGTTCGCGCAGTCCGTAAGGTAATATTTGCCGTCAGGGGCCATCAATTTCAGTTGGTTACATTTTGTAACCGACTCGCTGCCCTCCTGGTTGAGACGGTGCTTCAGCACCTTCCAGTAGTTCCTAGGGTCGTCGCTCTCGCTTAATGCGCCAACGATGTCTACAACCGAGAAGAACCACTGCCCCTCGTGCCACACCCTTCGAATGTGCTTGCCCTGGAAGACCACCAACGCATCGTTCTCGTCCATGTATTTCGCCCCCTGTCGGGTCAAATGCGATGCTCCCTTATAAACGGATTCTAGAGGTGCGCGAAAGTGGGGTCAGACCGCGCGGTAGCGGCCGTTTCCGAGGAAATTCAGGACGCCGTTGTCGCGCAGGATTTGAAGCTGCTGGCGAATCTTCTCCCGGGCGTGCCTGTTATCGGGATGCAGCCTCCAACGAGGACGTTCGAGCCCACTCAGCCAATGCGGAGCTTCACTTTCATCCAACCCCGGTCAAATGCCTTATATCCGGAAAGGGTCGCGATACGCAATGCAACGCAGGCAAAGAATCGATGCCGCCTCCGATGAAGACAGAGCATTGACCGGTATGCTCTACGTCTACGTGGACGAGTCCGGAGACTTGGGTTTTTCCGGGAATTCGTCCAGGCATTTCGTGCTTTGCGCAATAACGACGCGAAACCCATATGAGGTCCGACGAATAATCAAGCGAACCCGCGAGAAAATCATGGGCAAGACGTTCAGCCGCACATCGGAATTGAAATTCAACAAGTCGCCGCGAATCGTGCGACAGGCAGTCCTTGAGATGCTGGCTGGGTTGGATGTCGAGATTTGGTATGTCTGCCTGAACAAGGAATCGGTTACGCGAGGCGACAGCGTAGACCCGAACGAGGTCTATTCGTATCTGGCCGGGTTCATGGTGGAACGCATGCTTACGACGAGAACAAGGAAGGCAGAAATCGTCATCGACAGATGTATGTCGAAGGCCAATCGCGAGATGTTCGACGACTTCATTTTGGAGCGGTGCGAAAGCACGGCCAAGGATCTGCGAAGGCTCCCGATGAATGTGGCCATGTTCCACATGGACTCTCAGTCCGAGCAGTGCCTCCAGGTCGCGGATTTCGCAGCCGGGGCAATATTCAGAAAGCACGAGCGCGGCGACGCGCAATACTACGACACAATCAAGAGCAGAATCTCCGAGGAGATATTAAAACGAAAATGGTGAACCCGCCCCTACTCGTCCCGACCACCTTACGGCGGCATCATCCTTTCGGGGGGACTTACTCACCGGGGTATTGATGAGCATGTCCATATTTAAAGGTTGTTGCTAGATTGTCTGGCCATGCATCGATATCTTCCGGGAGCGACGAATTCCAGCACGCCGTTATCCCTCAGGATTTGCAACTGCTGGCGTATCTTCGGGCGGACGTGCTTGTTGCCTGGGTGCAGCTTCGCCAGCTTCCCCTCGAAGGCGTAGGCGTCCGCGAGGGCGAACTCACGGGGGAGGGAGCGGACGACGGCGAGAACGTCGGAGAGCCAGCCTTTGGATTCGAGCGATTGGGATTTCAGGAAGGCGAAGCGTTTCCACTCCTCCCGGACGTGGGCATGTGGAATTTCCTCGGAATCCCTGACTAGGTAAATCCGAGCATCTAATGGTAGGCGACCGATGAGAACATTCGAACCAACCCAGCCATGCCTCAGAGCTGTGGGTTTCAGCGGGTTTCGCTTCTGGATGATTTCGGGGGTGACGAAGTGCGCTGGAACGAGCATCACGCTCTCGACCGTCCAGCCTTTCTTCTCGTACTCCATGAAGAACCAGTTCGGCGCGGTGCCAGCGCGAATCATGTCGATTTTAGGTTGGTAGGCGCCGTTGGCGACTGATTTCCCGATATGATGGCTCTTCGCTTTGAGCTGGTATTTGGAGGCGCATTCCGGGCAAACGAAATCGACGACCTTCTCGTTGTTGGGGGTCTGCGTCAGCACGTCGGAGGGGCAGGCGGGGCAGTACCCGTTGTCGAGGAACCACTTTTCGGTTAGGACGCGGGCGAGCTGGGATTGCGATTTGTAGGTAGATACTAGGCTAGTGTTCAGATTTAAGATCATTAGCGAGAGTAAAGGGTTGGGGGATGATCATCTTTTCGGAATAAAAATTTCATAAGAGATAGGTTTATATGGTTTCTTATTAATCCCTTCATTCAATGAAAGAAATAAAAAATAAGAAAAATCCAATACTACTTCTGATTGGTGCTGGAGCCTCCAATTACATGGAAGTTCCTGTTATGACACAATTTTTAATTAATTTTAGAAAACAGCTAATTGATGATGGAAAACCAGATTTAGAAGAAATTAGTAGAAAATTAATGGAATTAAGTTCAAAAGAAGATGACCTTGAAAATCTTCTTGTTGAATTAAGTTTCATGACGAAAATAGATGAAATAACTAGTGTGAGAATTCTTTTAGATTTAATAAAACAGAAGAATAGGGACAATCGAAGAGATAATAAAAAAGGAAAAAAAGAACTTCCAAGAGACTCATTGGACATGATAAAAACCGATATAAATGCCTGGAAGAAAAAATGCACAAATCTTAAAAATGAAACATTAACGTATATTCAAAATGTGTCTCGTGCATATAATCGTGAACGGGCGCTAGCCGTATATTCTCCATTGTTAGAATTAAGTAAACAAAATCCGATGATTTTCTTTACAACAAATTATGATCCGATACTTGAATGGACGTGCGAGGAATTAAATTATAATTATGCAGACAACTTTGTCAAAGGGGGGCGAGAGAGACTTTTCTTTGATGAGCATTTTAATCAATTTGGCATGAAAAATATTGATATTATTAAACTTCATGGATCTGTAACATGGTACGAAGATAAACATCTCAATAAAATTGAGAAAATCAGACATCGAGTAGAATCATCAGAAGAGGGTCACCCAATTCAAAATCTCATGATTATGCCAGCTGAATTTAAACATATATATTCATACCCATTTTTTAAACTATACCTTGAATTTTTAGGTAGAATTAAAAATGCAGATATGTGTATTGTAATTGGGCATAGTCTTAGAGATGAGTATATAAAAGGCGCTCTGGAAGACCGTTTGGATGACCACGAATTCACACTTGTTGTTATTTCATCCTCATTATTAGAGGATATGGGTGATGGAATTAAACAGATGCTGAGTCGAAAAAATGTGATATATTGCCCATTTAAGTTCGAGCTATTTTCTAAAGAGTTAGCCCAAATTCTCACAAACTATCTAACCGATAAAATGGCATCGATTGAAAAATTAAAAACAAGAGCACAAGAACAGGAAAAAAGAATACATGAAACAGTAAAGGAAATTAAATTTAAAATCAATAAAAACACTTTGAAGCGAGGTGAAAAAGTTGAAATGGACGTGTCGTTTAAGGGAAATTTAAGAAATGGATATTACAATATTTGCATCAATTCACAGCTAGACAACAAACAACAAATAGAATTTAATTTGCCTGGCACATATGATGTAAATAAAAAAATTGGTACACTTATGGGTTACAATAAAATATCGAAAAGATATAAGATACCAATATCTGAACAAATACCGCCAGGTAAGTACGATATTTATTTTAATGTTTTTGAATCTCCAGAGGATCCAGTTAATCCTAACCCATCATTGATAAAATCTATAAAAAGGACACGGACAATAATATAAACTATTGGGATTTTTCATTGACAATGATGTATTATTTTTTGTAGATCAATTTTGGGTTCAATCGGATCTTAATACTACAAAGCAGTTCCATTTTTCGTAACTACATTTCGGTGATAAATATGGCTCTTAAGGGGAAAGGAAAAATAATCCAGCCATCCAACGGAAAAATCGTTATCTACGTGCCAGCAAAGGTCCACAACGATTCAGCCTTTCCGTTCAAGGCTCGACAAGATGTAGAAATAAAAATTGAAGGGGATAAATTAATCGTGCGAGGGATTAAGTGAATTTTAAAACCTATTCGTACAGATTTGCAGATCAGGTACTTAACAGCAAGTTAGCCATCAAACAAGAATTAGAGAGTATCCTACATGATACACGCATCCGTGATGCTGAATTGTCCAGACCATATTTTAATAAGTTATTGCTAGAACTTTTTACTGCAAGAGGTTGGACGAGCGAGGCACCAGTTTTTGACGAGCCAGGCGACCCTTCCGCTAGAATGGATTTTCTGAAAGAGCGTATCGGAATAGAAGTTGGGTTCGGTCATGCGTCGTTTATTGGCATTGATTTGTTAAAATTTCAAGTTTCTTCATATTCTGGATTAGATAAAATGGATGTAGGCATTTATATCGTAACAACAAATGAATTTCAAAAACGAATGAAGAAAGACTACAACCAGAATTGGGAAGGTAGTTTGACTTACGAAAAAGTAGTACGGTATCTGCCGCATTTTAAATCTGCAATTCAGGTTCCAGTTTGGGTAATTGGCTTATTATAGCTATTTTGAAATTATATCATAGAAAACTTAAAACAAGTAGTTAAGTATCTCGATACGAAATGCCTGACTGGAATATCATCAGTTACGTTCAAGCAAGCGAGATCCGATTCAAGATACTGGTATGCCTAAACACAAATGTAAAAACGCCGACTGCTTTGAAAAAAGAGTTGAATGTACCGATTTCCAGGGTTAGCGCAATTTTAAAGGAACTTTTAGATTCTGGCTTGATAGAAAACTTGAGTCCCACTCGAAGGAAGAACAAGATTTTTTCGTTGACAGAAAAAGGAAAATCTGTGTTGAATGATATCCATACCATCACGAAAACAAAATAGTCCGTCTGGTCCATCCCCACGCCGAAGCCGATTGAAAAGAAGTTCGGCAAGCACCCGACGCAGAAGCCGTTCGACCTCCTGAAGCGCATCGTCCTCGCCAGCACGAAGGAAGGCGACCTCGTCCTCGACCCGTTCGCCGGCAGTTCCACCACAGGTTTGGCAGCCTACCTCTACGGCAGGCGCTTCGTCGGAATCGACACCGAAAAATCCTACCTGGACGTATCAATCAAGAGATTTGAGGAGCTTAAGTCCAACATGGAAAGAAAGCGGAAGCAGAGGGCGATAGGGGATTTTTAACCGAAAATTATATATCTAATGTTCACTATTTAGTGAATGTTTCACTGAAAGGTGAACTATGAAACACATGCAGCCGAAGACGTTCCGCGTCGTCATTGCCGTCCTGTCCTCCGATAGGTTCTCCCAGCGCGGGCTGCGGAAGCTCTGCAACGAGGAAGTATCCGCCGGCCAGGTGAACAAGGTCGTCGCCGAGCTGGTGAGAAACGGGTTCGTCGAGCGCTCCTCCGGCAGGGCGGCCTTCGTCCTGGCCGACCCGCTGGGCCTTCTCCGGTACGTGGGCCTTTTCAGGTCGATGCCCGAGCAACGCGTCTTCACGGCGAGCGTGGCGGCGAAAAGGGATGAGATTACCGCCGGGCTCTCGAAGAGGGGCGTTGTCTTCTGCCTCGGCACCGCCATGGAGAGTTACACGCCGTACTTCAGGCCGGGCGAGGTGTCGTTCTACGCCGAGGATTGGAAAGCTGCCAAGGGATTCCTGGACACGGCACCCAGAGGCACGACACGGGTGACATGCTACGGCACGATTGGCGACGACCCCCTGTCGGTCGGGCCGAAGACCGGAATCACAACCAAGGTCAGGACGGTCATCGACATGTTCTGCGACGGAAAGGGAGTGTACACTAAGCCATTGCTCAAGGATCTGTGGGGGGCGGAGATATGAACGGCGAATGGCCCTTGTGAGAACGGGGAGCGCCAACGTTTTATAGCCTCAATACGATAAACGCCCATGAAGCAGCCCGCCGTCATCGCCGTCGCAGTCGCCGTCACCGTCGTCATCATCGTCATAGGCGCCGCCGTCCTCAACGGTATAATCCAGCGCCCCGACATCCCGACGAACGACGACCGCCTGGCCGCCATCCCTGAGGGCAACCACAAGTGGACGCCGGACGAGGACAACTTCCCGCCGCAAATGATGGTCGGGGGATGGGAGCAACCCGTCCCGATCGAAGGCGCAATCAACACCGCGGGCGCGGAGGACTCGCCGTTCTACGACGGCGGGCGCCTGTTCTTCTTCTTCACACCGGACATGAACATCCCGTTGACCACCCAGGTCGCCGACGGCATCACGGGCATCTGGTGGAGCGAGCGCGACGGCGACGGGTGGGGCGAGCCGCAGAGGGCCTATCTGGGCTCGTTCGAGTGCCTCGATGGCTGTGAGTGGGTCCAGGGCGACGAGATGTGGTTCGCCTCGGTCCGCGCCGGAAACACCGGCGAAATCGACGTCTTCACCGCCGAGTGGGACGGGGACGCGTGGACGAACATAGAGAACGCCGGGGACGAAATCAACGACGAGCTGGACATCGGAGAGTTCCACATCCGCGGCAACGAGATGTACTTTGCAGCAGACCGCGCGGGCGGCGAGGGCGGCCTCGACATCTGGATGTGCGAGAGAGAAGGGGACGGATGGTCCGAACCGATGAACCTCGGCCTCCCGAACGGCGCCACGGACGAGAACCAGCCCTTCGTCAGCGCCGACGGGAAGGAACTCTGGTTCACCAAGTGGGGCTCGGTCGCCGGCCCGTCGTGCTACAGGTGCATTCGACAGGGGAACGGGGACTGGGGCGCGCCGGTCGAAATCGTCGCCAGCTTCGCGGGCGAGCCGACCCTGGACGACGAGGGCAACATCTACTTCGTCCACCACTTCCTCGATGATGACGGCATCTGGGAGGCGGACATCTACGTGGCCTACAAGAACTGAGGCAGTCCAGGCGCTTCACGTTCGAGCCGGCGACATCGTTTCGAGCCCCAGCAGCTTTGCCACCCCCGGCCCGTACGCGTGGCTCTTGAGCATCTCCATCTCCGGAATCGAGAACAGCATGCGTTTCGGCTCCTTGACGAAGATGTCGTCCTGCTTGTAGACCTCGGAGAAGCTGTTGATGCAGCGCCGGTAGACTCCGAAGTCCTCGTACGCCGTCAGCGCCACCACGTCGTCGCCGGCCAGCGCCAGCAGGATGGGCGGTTTAATCGCCGCGAGCGCGTCGAGTATTTCCGCCCTTTGCCGCTCCTGTATCCTGAGGTTGAGCTTCGCGTGGTCAAGGGCGAGCATCCTGAAGTCCAGCTTGAGAAGGTCCGGGACCGCCACGGTCTTGTACAATCCCGTCCCCTCGAACTCGCAGCGCAGCTTCGCCACCGTCCTCTGCGACACGCCAATCCGCGCGGCCAGCTCCCTGTCGTTCAGCTCAGGATTCTCGACGAGCCCGTGGTAGACCGTGCGGCCAGCGGACGTGAACTCCGCAACCTTACCGCAGCGCGGGAAACCCGCTGGCCCCCTTTCACCTTCGATGCCGAAGCTCTGCTGCAGGAGCGGCTCGTAGTCGAAGAAGAACGGGAAAGAGGCGATGCCGAAAGGGAAGGTCAGGAACGTTATCCCCCCCTCTCCCAGGAACCCCTG
>DAIRED010000051.1:0-10724 GCA_036795795.1 Thermoplasmatota archaeon
AGGTGGGCGCGGGCAAACCCGGAAAGTGCGTCGTCGTCGGCGGAGGCTTCATAGGAATCGAAGTCGCCGAAAACGTCGCCGCGCGGGGCTGGCAGGTTGCGATAGTCGAGATGCTGCCGCAGATTCTCCCCCCCTTCGACGAGGAGGTGGCTCTCTTCGTCCAACGGCACCTGGAGAAGAAAGGCATCAAGGTCGTCACCGGCGCAAAGGTCTCTGAGATATGCGACGGGGCTGGGGGATGCACTGTCAAAACGTCTTCCGGCGCCTTCGACGCGGACGTCGTCGTGATGTCCGTCGGCGTCAAGCCGGAGGCTCGCTTGGCCAAGGAGTCCGGGCTGGAGCTCGGCGCGAAGGGCGCCATCAAGGTCGATGCATCAGGGCGCACGAGCGACCCGGACATCTTCGCTGCGGGGGACTGCGCGACGACGTTCGGTCTGATATCTAAATCCGAGGTCTGGGCTCCGATGGGCTCGACGGCGAACAAGCAGGCGCGGGCTGCGGCGCTGACTCTGACTGGCTCGGAAGGCTCGTTCCCCGGCGTGCTGGGCACGATGGCAGTCAAGGCCTTCGAGGTCTTGGCAGCGAAGACCGGGCTCTGCGAGCGCGAGGCTCGCGAGGCGGGGCTCGATATCGTCGCGGTGACGGTCCCGGCTGACGACCGCGCCCACTATTATCCAGGCAGCCAGAAGATTGCGATAAAGGTCGTCGCGGACCGCAAGACCGGGCGCATCCTTGGGGCTCAGGCGTACGGGTTCGGTGTGGTGGACAAGCCCATCGACGCCTTCGTCGCTGGCATCACGATGGGGGCGACCGCGCGCGACCTTGCGAACGCCGACTTCGCCTACGCGCCGCCGTTCTCGACTGCGATAAATCCGGTCAACCTCGCCTGCAACGTGCTTCTGAACAAGATTGAGGGCAAGATGGAGGGAATCGACTGCATCGCGGCCAAGAAGATGATTTCCGACCCTGCCTGGGAGGGGCTTCTCCTCGACACAAGGGAGGTCCCGGAGTTCATGATTGGCAGCCTTCCGGGGGCGATAAACATACCCAACGCCGAGATCTTCGCCAGGTCGGCAGAGATTGAGAAGTTCCGCGACAAGCCAGTCATAACCATATGCAACTTCGGGCGCGGGGCCTACGATGGCTACCTCCGGCTGAAGCATCTCGGCTTTTCTAGGGTAAAGATATTAGAAGGCGGTACGCGGTTTTGGCCTTACGAGCTAGTCTAGGTGATGGGGATGCGCAAGGAGGAGTTGCTCGACGGGCTGGACTACGCTGGGGTTGCCACCTACATAGAGACGGCGGATGAATCCACCATCACATTGTTCATTTGAAATCGCCCCGCTTTTCATTTAGGGCGCTGGATTCGCAAATCCCGCCCCCAAAACCCTTAATTCCCCCCTCTCCATCCCTCGTCCGATGAACGACGTCCACTACGACAAGCCCACCGCGCGGTTCAAGCTCACTCGCGTCGGAGTCTCGGGCATAAGGAAGCCCATCTGCGTGACGCGCCCGGACAAGGAGACGCGCCTGACCGCCACTATCGACCTGTACGTCGATTTGCCGGCGACGCACAAGGGCTCGCACATGTCTCGCAACGTCGAGGTGCTGGACGACGCCGTCAACGATGCCTGCGCGGAGCCTACGGGGGGCGTCGAGATGTACGCCGCGGGGCTCGCGCGTGCGCTGCTCCAGAGGCACGAATACGCGACGTTCTCCGAAGCTCACATCTCCGCCGACTACTTCCTCGACAAGGCCGCGCCGTCCGGCAGGAAGACCACCGAGGTCTACCGCCTGGAGGCCAGCGCGTTCGGGACGAGGGAGCCCGCGCGCATCCGCGTGAAGAAGGCCATCGGCGTCGAGGTCGTCGGCATGACCTCGTGCCCGTGCGCGATGGAGGGCGTCCGCGAGCTCATGGTCGCGGAGAAGCCGGAGTGCGCCGCGTCGATGAGGAACCTTCCGGTTGTCACGCACAACCAGCGCAACATTACTTCCCTCCGCATGGACGTCCCCGATGGCTCGGACATCGAGGCGGACCTTCTCATCGATATAGTCGAACGGTCGCTCAGCAGCCCGACGCGCGAGATACTCAAGCGCCGGGACGAGGCCGAGCTGGTCTACCAGGCGCACCGCAATCCCAAGTTCGTCGAGGACGTCGTGCGCGGGGTGCTGGAGCAGGTCGTCGAGAAGTTCGCATCGTTCCCGGACGACGTCGAGGTCATCGTGAAAAGCGTCAGCCAGGAGTCGATTCACAAGCACGACGCGATGGCCGAGCGCGTCACAACCCTTGGGGAGTTGAGGGCCTGATGGGAGCCTCCGTCGCGCCCTGCCACATCTGCTCCGCGCCCACCGTCATCGGGTGCCGCATGTGCGGAAAACCGGCCTGCGGCGCGCACGTCAACGCCGAGAATGGCATCTGCTCGTCCTGCACGGGCTTCATGGGAGCGAACTGAGGATGCGGGACGCTCTATCCATTCCTTCCAAGGAAGACATCCTGGCGGCGGCGGAGAGGATTCGACCGCACGCGAACAGAACGCCGGTCATGACCTCCCGCCAGCTCGACTCGCTCGTTGGATGCCAGCTCTTCTTCAAGTGCGAGAACCTCCAGCGCGTCGGAGCTTTCAAGTTCAGAGGCGCCTGCAACGCCGTGCTCTCGCTCTCGGACGCCGAGGCTTCTAAGGGCGTCGCGACCCATTCCTCCGGCAACCACGCGGCCGCTCTCTCGCTGGCCGCCCGCCTGCGGGGAATCGTGGCCCACGTCGTGATGCCGTCGAACTCCCCCAAGATCAAGGTTGCGGCGGTCGAGGGCTACGGCGGGCGAATCACGTTCTGCGAGCCCACGCTGGAGGCGCGGGAGACGACGCTGGCCAAGGTCGTCGCGGAGACCGGCGCGCACGTCGTCCACCCGTACGACGACCCGCGCGTGATTGCCGGCCAGGCCACCGCCTGCAAGGAACTCGTCGAGGAGGTTCCCGGACTCGATGTCATCATCGCGCCGGTCGGGGGCGGCGGTCTTCTCAGCGGGACACTTCTGAGCGCGAAGAATTGGTCACCTTCGACGAAGGTCTACGGCGCCGAGCCAGCGGGGGCGGATGACGCCTTCCGCTCGTTCGAGGCTGGACGGCGCATCCCACAGACGAATCCAAGGACCATCGCGGACGGTCTGCGCACTTCCCTCAGCCCCAGGACCTTCAAAATCATCAGCGAGAACGCCGAGGGAATCGTCATCGTCGGCGAGGACTCCATCAGGGAGGCGGTCCGTCTCTTCTTCAGCAGGATGAAGCTGGTCGTCGAGCCGTCGGGGGCCGTTCCGCTGGGGGCGCTGCTCGAGAAGAAGCTGGACGTCGCCGGAAAGCGCGTGGGGATGATAATCTCCGGCGGCAACGTCGAACCGTCTGTTTTGAGCGAAATCCTCGGGTAACCCGGGGACATCCCTCCCAACCCCTAAAAGGGCGCGTGCAATCCTCCCTTCAGAGGTGAGAATATGACAAGCCCAGCAAAGGGAAACGACAAGGGAGACATCAAGGCGATGGTGGCGATACTGCTGCTGATTGTGCTGCTAGCCTTGCCGATTGCGCTTGTCGCCTCGTCGCTGATAAATGTCCAGGCGGGGTACAAGGCGGTCGTCGTCGATGGATTCAGCATAGGCAAGGTCTACGACGAGGGATGGAACTGGAAGCACCCGTTCCAGGGCGTCGACTACGTGAGGTACAACACACAGGTCGAGAAGTTCATCGGCTCGACGTACTCGGAGGACAATGTCGGCAACATCGTGGTCAACAGCCGCGACAACGTGGCGATAACGATAGACTTCCAGGTGGTCTTCCACCTCGACCCGGCCCAGGTTGGCACGGTTCGCGTCGAGAACGGCGACTTCGTCGAGACGGTCGTCGTGCCGATATGCCGCTCGGTCCCGCGCGACGTCTGCGCGAACTTCGAGGCCCTCGACATCCGCGGGGACAACAGGTCCGTCGTGGCGTCGCACATCCAGTCGAACATCACGAACCGCTTCGCGCAGAAGCACATCGTCCTGGAGGAGTTCGCGCTGCAGGAGATAAGCCTGCCCTCGGAGTACGAGGCCGCGATAACCGCAAAGAAGGTCGCGGAGCAGAACGTCATCACCCAGCAGTACAACCTGGAGGCCCAGCAGTACGTGGCCGAGCAGACTATCGTCAACGCGAACGCGGCTGCGAACGTGACGATAATCGACGCCACCGCCAAGTCGGAGGCCATCAGCATCATCATGACCCAGTTCGGGGTGGAGAACGAGACCGAGGCGTCTGCGGTCTACCTCCGCTGGCTCTACGTGCGGGCGCTGACCGACCCCGACAGCAACATCCAGTACATCATCGTCCCCGAGGGCGGAGTCGTGCCGATGATAGATATCGACACGACCGAGTCGCCTTGAGGATGCCAGTAAAACCTTTTCGTATTATTTCTTCTATTGGGGTATCCCGCGGAGCTCTCTCAAAGGATATTTAACTCACCCGGGAGATGTGCAATGGGTGATAGGATGATACAGACGGCAGGCAGCCCGATGGAGGGCATAAACCGCGAGGCGGCTGAGATCGTGAAGGCGTACCTGGACTACTGCGCGAGAATCGTGAGCGCGGCGGTGGACTCGAAAGGGTACCACAACGAGAAGTTCAAGGACATCAACGACGAGCTGATACTCACCCCGGACGAGCTCGTCCAGCTAATCGACCGGGTGCAGGTCGCGCTGAGCAAGGTCTGAGGCTGGAATCCTCAGGCCGCGGCCTGATAGATTGGTGAAAACCTCTGAAATCCCTTTCCCTCTTTTCAACCCATCAGCTGCTTCGCCTTCTCTGGCGTGATGTCCAGCGCCTTGAGCATGTAGTCGATGCTCTTCTTGCGTATCATGTCCATCGTCTTCTCGTCGAGGAACTTCTCGTAGACGACGGGGGCCTTCATGAAGTAGCCTATCGCGAACTCGGAGAGGTACTGGGGGGCGTTCTCCTCGTCGAGCTCGGTAGCCTTGTTGTACGACGTCTCGGCGTCCTGGAACTTCCCCACGTCGAGGCAGAAGTTGCCGTAGCTGGTCATGTAGAACACGTTCTTCGGGTCGAGCTCGATGGCCTTCTTGTACCACTCTAGAATATGGTCGACGCTGACCTTCGGCTCCCCGAGCGCGGACTCGGCCTTCCCGAAGTACCCGCGCGGGTCCCCTGGCGCTGCCTTGATGACCTTCTCGTACGCGGCCATAGCCTTCTTCGTCTCGCCTGCGCCGAGCAGCATCTCCGCTTCCTGCAAGGTGTCGTCGATACCGGGCATTTTACCCCTCGCCCTTGGTATCGGCGGAGGCTTCTTAAGGCTTTTGCTGGATGGAATGAAAATCGTTAAATAAGCATATATTCATGTGAGTTTTACTTCTTCTTGGGTTTTGCGAAGTAAATGTATGCCATGATGGCGGCGCCGACGCCGACGAAAACTGCGGCGGCGATGTACGGCCAGTTCTTGACGATTGGGCAGCAGGGGAGGACGATTTCCTCGGATTTCAGGACGTGGATTGAGCCGCTACCAGTCCATGCACTGGTGAATTGAGGATGAGTCACGATGATGTCGAACGCGTAATCCTTGGCTTCAAGCAGTACCCCGGGCGCTTCGAACGTCAGCACAGCGACCCCATCGGCGTTCGTCGTGGCGAAGCTGGTGCTGGTCGGTCCGGCTTCAGCCAGCTGGGCTTCGGCGGTGGCACCGGCGAGGGGGATGTTATCCTGATTACGCACATGCAAGGTTATAGTGGATGACTCCCCGGGAGAGAGCACTTCGGGCTCGATGTCAGCTCGTACGCGGATGAATGTCGCACCTTGGGGTTTGACAACAACCACATCGACAATTGATGGGGCGGAATCATAACCCGCCAGTTCTGCAGATTGCACTTCGATGCCAATCTTCGTATCGTTTTGTTCAGTCGCTGGAACATATGGTGCTGTCCACTTGACGGTCAATTTACCATTTGCCAAGGTAGTGCCGTTAAATTCTCGCAGGCCGTTGGAGAATGTGCCATTGTTGCACCTAAGGAAGACTCTTGCGCCTTGGACCACGTCCATCGTCTGGTTTTTCACCGTGACCACTATGTCGTTTACGGATTCAGATGGAACCGGCGAATCCAGAGACAACGAGGCCCTGAGCACGTATTGGTTAGGTGGGTGGATTCCAATCAAAGATCTGAAGCCGAATATCGAGCCCGACGAACCCACGGTCCAGTTGATGAATCGGGATGAGACATAAGCCTCGATGTTAGTTCGATAATACAACACGGTGACTGGTTGGTCATAAACGATAGCCGCTTGACAATCTTTGATGGCACCTTGGCGTTCCGCAGGCGTCGGGGCTGCACGAGCTTCTTCAACGAATGCATCGAAACTAATATTCTGGTACCCCACATAATTGGCTCCATCTGAGACCTCCATTGAGTGGTAGAAATAGTATAAAAATGTAGGGGGATCCGATTCAATACGCCATCCTAGGATATACATGTCGAAGTTGTGTTCCTCGATTCTTGTTATTATCGTGTCAAAATCCATTGCGATTGATTCAGCGTTGATACCGACGCTTCTCAACTGAGTGGCTATCATCAATCCAGCATACGCCCTAATTGGATCATAATCTGCGGGGGGGACTAGGATTTCGATTAAGCCTCCATTCCCGCTGCCAATATTTGTCCCGTCGGGGTTCTTCCACCAGTTATCGTCTCCGGGGGCGGCTGATGGGTTTGTGAGCTGATAACCTGCATCTGTCAGTATGCGTATGGTTTGGTCTGGGTCAAAGCAGAACTGCGGCAAAGAGTTGTTGTACCATTCTGTATCGATAGGGGAAATCGGGCCATCCGCCGTAATGCCGAAGCAGCAGAGTATCCTTTCAGTAATCTCCTTTCTGTCGATGCTGTGTGCAATGGCCTCTCGCAGAGGTTTACCATAATCTCCATTCGACGGGTTGCTATCTATGTAGCCAAAAGATTTACGCCTCAGATTGTATCCCAGGTATGTGAAGCCTCTCTCATATGACTGGGATATCCCGATGTCGTCGTTTTTTATCAGGTCTGGAACGTACGACTGCGGCATCGACCAGTGTGCGTAATCGATATCGTCCCAAAGCGAACCGGTCGAAGCCTCTCCCACGCGGCATACCTTGAACTTCACGCCGTCTATCCTCGTCGGGAATCCGTAGAAATGCTCGTGCCAGGTCGATATCTCGAACTGCTGTCCGAGAGTCCAGTTTTCGTATTTGAACGGCCCCGAACCTATCGAGTCCGGGTTCGCGTAGGCGAGCGCCTTTGTCAGGTCCCATGCGTTCGCGCTCCCCGGCGCAGCCAGCGGGTCCGCGTTGTCGACGGACTGCCCGCCGATTTTCATCCCCCAGACGTGCTGCGGCAGGATTATCGGTGCCAGAGTCTCGTCGACGAAGTTGTAGAACGGCTCCTGCAGATAGAATCGCAGCGAGTTCGCATCGACCTTCTTGATTCCGAGCCAGTGAGTAGTCGAGTAGTTGCCCGTCTCCCGCCCACCGTCGTCCATCAGGCACTTGAGCGACGAAGACCATTTGGGGACCTGCGCCGCCACGCCATAGGAGAAGATGATGTCATTTATGTCCATCTGTTGGCCGTCGTGGAATTTCACTCCCGCGAAGTCGTAGATGACGGTCATCTGGCCACCGACCGCTGGAGACTCCCATTCGCTCCTGTTGTCGGGGTTGAACAACGAATCCGCCGTGCAGTTCGTTGAACGCACCGCGATGTAGGGGACGGGCTCCCCTGAAACGACGTCGCGGTACACTGGCGTGTCGTACATCCACCGTATCGCGTCCCACGTCCAGATGCTGTTTGAAGCAATGGGATTGAGGGTCCGCACATCGTCGAGCATCCCCACGCGGAGGTAGATTGGCTCGTCGTCCGTCTGCGCATCGGACGGGGCCGCGGCGAACGGGCTGGCCATGAGGAACGCGACGGCCAGGGCCAAGGCTGCAGACGTCCAGGAACCCTTCATGCGTGGGAAATGGCATTCAGGCTATTTAAGCAGATTTGTAAAGCGTTTTGTGAGCCACTCAGCTCGCCCATCATTCATCATCGCCGGCGCCTCTAAAACGGCTCCGGACTGTCAGAATGTCAGTACTCATCATCGTGGCGCGGTAAGATGGCCCTGCTCGCAGATAAGCGTTTCCCCGGCGCAACCGTTTATTATCCGCGCGATGATGGGGTGCGGATGCGGCTCTACGTCGTCGAAGGCAACCAGTGCGACCCGAAGAAGTGCACCGGCGCGCGCATGATCCGCTTCGGCTACGCCCAGCCGCTGCGCTCCCCCAGGGCCGTCCCGCGCGGCTCCGTGGTGCTCACGCCGGTGGCGCAGGTGGCCCTCTCGCCGGCGGACATCCCCTCAGCAATCAAGCGTGGCCTCTGCGTGCTGGACTTCTCGTGGAACGAGACCGAGGACGACTTCCCGGAGATTCCGCGGGACTGCAGCGGGCGCGCGCTCCCATTCCTCATCGCCGCCAACCCGACGAACTACGGCAAGCCTTTCAAGCTGTCATCCGCCGAAGCGCTGGCGTCCGCCTTGAGAATCATGAGGGAGCCGAAGAAGGCCGAGGAGCTGATGTCGAAGTTCAAGTGGGGCCCGTCGTTCCTGGCGCTGAACCGCGAGCGGCTGGACGCCTACGCGGCGTGCAAGGATTCGACCGAGGTCGTCGAGGCCCAGCGCAAAATCGTCGAGGCGATGGGCGGCATCACGGACGAAAAATAGAAACTCACCTTTTCTTGTGCATTTCTGGAGGTAGCAAATTCGGTATACCGTCCTCTATCGGGTAGTCGAACGCGCACTTGGCGCACCTCAGCGTCCCCTCGATTATCTCCTTGTCCTCCTTCTTCACCGTCAGCGTCAGATCGCCCTTGCAGACGGGGCAGCAGATGATATCCATCAGCGAGTGCTTCAAGTTCTCACTTCCTCATCTTGTGGATTTCCATCTGGTCCCAGTCCACCGAGTGCTTGAACCCCTTGTTGTTCAGGAACTGGCTGAGCGACTCGGCCACCTTGACGACGTCGTTCGTTTTAGACGCATTGTAGTGCTTGTAAACGTAGAACTCCACGCCGCGGTTCACGATGGGGAATATCATCCGCATCTTGCCCTGGCGGTTGAACCCCTCGGGTTTGTGGTTGCGCTCGAGGTCGTTCATGTTCTCGAATATCCACGTGTCGAGGACTTCCTCCTCCTCCGGCATCTGGCCGCTCTTGTCCAGGAACCGGGTGTACATCTCCTCGAAGATGGGGGCCAGGTCCTTGTATTTGACGTTCCTCTCGAATTTGATATGGGCGCTGCGCACTTTCATGTTAGCACTGCTCCTCAATTAGGCGGCTGATTATTTAAAGGTTGGCTGTCGGAGAACCATTATTACCGCCCGATGGATACGGAATCAAGATGACCTTCGAGGCCGACTTCGTGAAGCTGCTGGACGCGGCCAAGGCTGACACCGAAGCCAGCAAGCCCCGGGGGGTGCTGGTCAGGCTGGGGAAGGGCTCGTCGTCGGGACCGGTCCTCTTGGCCTTCGACCGATGGGTCGGCGACGGGTGGGGCACGTGGCACGCGAGGGCCGACGACCATTCCACGACGCTCGCGGAGCAGATGCTGCCGGAGGAATCGAGGGGGGCGGTCTCGTGGGAGAGGCCGCCGCGCGTGGACACGGTCCTCCTGACCTTGCGGGGGGGCATCAACGTTTGCTCGGTCAGTAGGAAGGACAGCTCCCTGGACCCGGACATCCTTTCGGGTATGATGGAGGCAGTGAGGAACTTCATCACGGACTCGCTCAGGATGCAGGTGGGCGCCGACATCGCGAAGGGCGGGGCCGAGCGTTTCGAGATGCACGGGCACACCATACTGAACGTCGCGACGGTCTCGGCCACGCTCTCGGTCATTCTAGCCGGCGCGGCCGGGCCCGAGACCGAAGCGGACGTGCGACGGGCGGCCTCGTCGCTGGAGGCCAGGTTCGGGGAGAGGCTCCGCGCTTGGAAGGGCTTGACATCGGAGGTCGTCGACATCCGGGGGGCCATCCAGGGCCATTTCTTCGAATCGAGGCGCTACGAAGGCGAGTGGGACATCTCCGCCGTGCCGCTCATGCAGGCGAGGGCGCAGGACGGCGCGCTGGAAGCGGCGCTATCTGCATCGCGCGAGCGCCCGCTCGCGCTCGTCATCGAGGGGCTGGACGGCGCGGACGATTCATCGCTCTCCCTACTCTCGTACCTGATCAAGAACTCGACGGGCTCGAAGGTTCTCTACGTCATGACGAAGAGGTCGGGGGGATCCGGTGGCGGGAAGCTGGATTCTTTCGTGGACGCCGCGCGCGGCGCGCTCGGGCTCGCCGAGATAGAACATCCCGGCCACGCGGGCGTCGACGACATCCTGAAGTCCGTCCCGGAGAGATCGAGGCCCTCGGCAATGGCGCTGCTCGAGGGGTGGGCGGTCGTCGGAAGGATGGACGCCGAGGCCGTCATGGCGGTCGCCGGGCTCGGCTCCGCCGATTTCGACGGGGCTCTCCAGGCATTGTCCGCCCGCGGGTTCACCATACATCCCGGTGAGCGGATCGACCCTTACCTCTCGGAGATGATCCTAACTGCGGGCGATGGGCGGCGCAGGACGGAGCTTTACAAGCGCGGCGTCGAGCACATGAGGGGCAGCGGCTCTGAAGACGTCGTCAGGATGGCGGAGCTGTTGACGCA
>DAIRED010000052.1:0-7246 GCA_036795795.1 Thermoplasmatota archaeon
CCCCCGCCGATGCCGCAGCAGCCTCCAGCGCAACCGCCCACGCAGCAGCAGCCACCGGTCCAACCTAAGCCCGTCGGCGGGCAGCAGCCGATGCAGCAGCAGGCGCCCGTGCATCCGCAGCCGGTCGCGCCGCCTCCGCAGGCGTCGACCGACGGTCAAAAAGAGGCAACCGCCGAGCCCGCAGAAAAGCGCCCCGATAGGCCGTCTCCGCCCGTCGCATGAAGGGAGCTGGCCAATCGAAATCGCGCCCAAACCGATTTATACTTGATTTATACCGAAATATATATATACGGGAGCTTTATATATCTCGCGAGGATACGATGGCCAACTTCAAGAGGAAGTTAATTCAGCTAGGGAACAAGTCCCTTGTCGTGACCATCCCCTGGGAGATCGTGGAGACGCTGGACCTCAAGAAAGGAGAGCGGGTTTACGTCTCGCTCGACGACGACGGGAAGACCGTCCGGGTCGAGAAGTCCAAAGAAGAGGATTGAGCGCGGTCGAATAGCCAGAGGGGGAGGGCATGTACAAGATACCGCCGGACGACGCAGTACTACTGGCGATGCAGGAGGTACTGGATAAGCACAAGAGCATCGACTCCCAGTGCCGGTTCAAGTCGCTTGTTGAGAAGGCTCTTTCGAGCGGTGGCGACGATTACCGCGTCGGGGAGCGCAGGCTGCGGTTGATGGCGTTGAACGCTGGCATCGCCCGGCTCGAAATCAAGTACCGCGAGACGAACGAGAAGCGGTCGATATCACTCTGTCCAGTGTGCGGCTCGAAGCTCACCCGCGAGCGCAACCAGACCGTCTTCGGCGGCACGGTGACGCTCGGGTACAAGTGCGCCTCCTGCTCCTACGCCACGGGCATAAAGCGCAAGGTGCCGGTGCGCTACGTTTTCACGATGAGGCGGTGAGATGCAGTCCGCCATCGAGGGCGACGTCATCGTCGCGCGCATCGACGACGGCGAGGACCTTTTCGAGGCGATTTCCGCTGCGATGGACGCCCACGGGGCGAAGTCCGCAATCATACTTACTGGAATCGGGATGCTCAAGGATTTCGAGCTCGGCTACTTCAAGGGGAGCGAGTACGCCAACGAGTTCTTCCCGAAGCCGCGCGAGCTCGTATCGCTCCACGGCAGCGCCACGACCTCGGACCGCAAGGTCATCCACCTCCATGCGGCGCTGGCGGGCGAGGACCACAAGGTATTCGGGGGCCACCTGCAACGCGCGAGCGTCTGCGTCGTGTGCGAGCTTTCGATGCTCAAAATCGACGGTTTCCAGATGTCCCGGGAGCCGGACGCGAAGACCGGGTTGAAGCTCCTGAAAATCGGAAAGTGAAGCTCCTCGGTTGGACCGACCGGGTACGCTGCAATCGGGTCAAGTCGCGGGCGCTGGCTGGCGCCCCGCATTCTTGCCGTTGACCATGAACGCGAAGACGCCCAGCGAGACGAGCGACATGACCATGGCCGCGTACATAGTCGCCTCGTAGCCAAGCGAGCCGGCGACGACCCCGCCGACGATGGAGCCGATTATCATCGAGAGGCTCAGCGTCGAATCCAGCAGGCCGTTGCTCGTCGAGCGCTCGACGTTGCTGACGAGGATGCACTTCAGGGCTCCGACGTACATGCACGCCCACGACGCCCCGAGGAATAACTGGTCGATGAAAACGAGCCACTCGGTGTCGGATATCGTGAAAAGGTAGAACGTCAGGGCCGAAAGCACCAGGCCGGCCGCCAGCAGCCTGCGCCCTTCGTACCGGTCGATGAGCTGCATTATCACGAATTGCGTGCCCGCGTTGACGGCGTAGACCGCCCCTATCCAGAATGGGTCCGGGTTTATCCTGGCAAGGAAGATGGGATAGACCACCCAAATCATGTTCGCGCCAGTGTGCCGCATCAGCACCGCGGCGTACGCCGCCGCGTTCCGCTTTATGACATCCGTGGGGAAGAATGGAACCTTCAGATGCACCTCCTTCGGGAACGGGAGGGTCAGCGACACGGCGAAGGCGACGCCGAAGAGGATGGTGCTCAGGAGGAACGGGGCGTAGAGGCTGTACATCGCGAAGACGCCGGCCAGGAACGTCCCGATGACCCACCCCATCGCGCCGAACGACGCGAACTTGCCGGCCTTCCCCGTGGACTCGTACGCGTAGGCCATCAGGGCGGAGGGGAACGTCCCGGCGGCGAAGCCCATCAGCACCCTCGCCGCAGTGAGCGTCTCCGGCGTCCGCGCGAAGTACTGGATGGCGCTGACACCGATGCAAGCCAGCAGGCCGAGCTGCATTATCATGCGCCTCCCGCGCACGTCGGCCAGCCGCCCGAAGAGCCATGAAGAGAAGAATATCGAAACAGCGTAAGCGGCGACGACCAGGCCCACGCCGGCCTCCGGAACGCCTAGCTCGTCCTTCAGCACCAGCGGCATGAAGAAGATCGACGAGAAGAGCGCGGCGCTCGAAAGCATCTGGACCGATTCGGGCTTCACGGCCAGACGAAAACGGCAGGCGTATTTAACGCTGGTGGCGCATTACGATTGCGTAAGCTCTCAATCCACCAGGAGTATCGCGTAGCGGTTCATCGGCTGGTCGTGATCGCTCAAGACCTCGATGGGGTACCCCAGCGACCTCGCGGTCGAGAAAACGTCGACGGCGAACGCCTCGGGTGCCGGCCTGGCGGCTTTTTTTTTGTTGCATCCCGAGCGCGTGGAGGCGCATTCCGCGCAAGCGTGGCAGGTGTCCATGTACAGCAGGAAGGCTCTTTGGTTGCCGGCCAGGAACACGTCGCGCTCCAATCTCAGGAGCCGCGCGTTGATTTTTTTCGTCCATACGTGCCGGTCCTCGGGCTTCTTCATCCTTTCGGAAAAATGGAAAACGGCCGCGGAACTGTACTCGCGGAAGAACTCTCTGCATTCGGACACTGTCGGGACGTTCGGCGGGCAGCACGCCGCCGAACCGTAAATCGGGCAGCCGTAGAGGCACTTCATCCTTACCCACTGGCTTACCGCGATTTTCTTGGGGTCCAGCCATTTGAAGTCGTCGAAGCAGTGCTTTTTGAATATTTTCTCCAAGCCTCTGCTTTCAGCTTTCATGGCGAGAAATCGGCGTCTGTGTATATTATGTTTTCAGCTCGGCAAGAAAGCCCTTATAAGCGCCGTGCTTTTCAGGGGAGCATCCGAGGGGAGGCCCGGCGATTGGCGAACAAAACCCCGCTTGTGACCCAGTATGAGGCAATCAAGGCGCAGCATCCAGGGGCGCTGCTGCTCTTCCGCCTCGGGGACTTCTACGAGACCTTCGGCGAGGACGCCAAGGTCGCGTCCAAGGTGCTGGGTATCGTCCTGACTTCGAGGGACAAGGGGGCCAAGGAGAAGGTGCCTCTCGCGGGCATCCCGTACCACGCCCTCGACGGCTACCTGGCCAAGCTCATCAAGGCGGGCATCAAGGTCGCCATCTGCGAGCAGATGGAGGACCCGGCGGCCGCGAAGGGAATCGTGCGCCGCGAGGTCGTGCGTGTCGTGACGCCGGGCACGCTGATAGAAGACTCGCTCCTCGAGGGCAAGGTCACGAACTACCTGCTGGCAATCGTTCCTTCGAAGGGCGGCGCGGGCATCGCCTTCGCCGACTCGTCGACGGGGGAACTCATCGCCGCAGAGGCTCGCGGCGAGGGTTGGGAGAAGCGCCTGGCAGCGGAAATCTCGATACGGAGGCCGTCGGAAATCATCACGCCCGACGGAAAATCTGACGCCTGGATGGAAGCAGGCGCCGCGGCCATCAACCCAATCTCCTCCAAAGTGGCCGACAGAGGCGCGGCAGAAAGGTCCCTCCTGGAACATTTCAAAGCCGAATCGCTCGCATCGCTCGGCCTCGAAGGAAAACCCCTGGCCTTGGCGGCCGCCGCTGCGGCGCTGGCCTACGTGTCGGAGAACCAGCGCGGCGCGCTCGGCTACTTCGCCAAGCTCAGGGTCGTGGACCTCACTGGCAAGATGGCCCTAGACCCGGTGACGCTGCGCAACCTGGAGATAATGGAGAACATCCGCGAGCGCGGGCGGGCTGGCACGCTCCTGGACTCGCTGGACCGCACGCGGAGCCCTCCCGGGGCGCGAGCGTTCCGCTCCTGGCTGCAGGAGCCGTTGCTGGACCCGGCGGCGATAGACCGGCGCCTCGACATGGTTGCGGCGCTCAAGGCCGACCCGGACGCGCGCGAGTCGCTGCGAAGCTCGCTGGAAAACGTCCGCGACGTGGACCGGCTCGTCGGGCGCGCGTGCCACGGTTCGGCTTCGCCGCGCGAGCTGGTCGGGCTGGCTCTCTCGCTCGATACGGCATCGAAGGTAGAGGGAAAGCTCTCCGCCATCGCCTCAAAATGCGAGCCGCTTTCGGAGCTGGCTGGGCGTATCGACCCGTGCGGGGACGTGGCCGGACGAATCTCCCGGACGCTGTGCGACGAGCCTCCGAATGCGCTCGAAGACGGCGGCTACGTGCGCGGCGGACTCAGCGCCGAGCTGGACGGGCTGCGAGACGCGAGCAGCGGCGGGCGCAAGTGGATTGCGGCCTTCGAGGCCGCGGAGCGCCAGCGCACCGGCATCAGGTCGCTGAAGGTCGGATTCACGCGCGTCTTCGGCTACTACATTGAAGTCTCGAAACCCAACCTGGCTAACGTTCCAGGGGACTACGAGCGCAAGCAGACGGTCGCGGGCGGCGAGCGCTTCACGACGCCGGAGCTGAAGGAGGCTGAGCGCAAGGTCCTCACCGCCGAGGACGAGGCGCTGGCCCTCGAGCGGCGCATCCTCGGCGAGCTGCGGTCCGAGGTCGGCGCGGCCGCGGCGCGCGTGCAGGCGACGTCGCTCGCGCTGGGCGAGCTGGACGCGCTTTGCTCGCTGGCGCACGTCGCGGACCGCCACAATTACGTCCGCCCCAAGGTCGATTCTTCCGATGCAATCAAGATTGTCGACGGGCGCCACCCGGTCGTCGAGCGGATGCTGAGCGAGGCCTTCGTCCCGAACGACGCCCTGCTGGACTGCGGCAGGAACCGCCTGATGATGATTACGGGGCCGAACATGGCCGGCAAGTCGACCTTCATGCGCCAGGTCGCCCTCATCGTCTACATGGCGCAGGTCGGCAGCTTCGTGCCGGCGCGGGCGGCGAGCGTCGGGGTCGTCGACCGGATATTCACGCGCGTCGGGGCGTACGACGACCTGGCCAGGGGCCAGAGCTCGTTCATGGTCGAGATGACCGAGGTCGCGGCGATTTTGAATTCCGCCACGACGCGCAGCCTGATACTGCTCGACGAAATCGGGCGCGGAACGTCGACCTTCGACGGGCTGTGCATCGCCTGGGCGGTCGCCGAGCACGTCCACGGCAAGCGCGTCGGGGCCAAGACGATGTTCGCGACGCACTACCACGACCTCACAGGGTTGGAGGGCACATTGCCAGGCGTCGTGAACTACAACATCGCCGTGCGCGAGGATGCTGACGAGATTGTCTTCCTGCGCAAGGTCATCCCCGGCGGCACGAACCGCAGCTACGGCGTCCAGGTCGCGAAGCTCGCTGGCATGCCCGCCGAGGTCGTCGAGAGGGCGAAGGAGCTCCTGCGCCAGATGGAGTCGGCGGCGCCGCAGCGCGCGGGCGACGGCTCGCGCAGCCGCACCTACACGCAGCTCGTCCTCTTCGACGGCCAGGGCCACCACGCGGAGCACCCCGTGATTAAGGAGCTGCGCGACGTGGACGTCCACAACATGACGCCGCTCGAGGCGCTGCAGAAGCTGGACGAGCTGAAGAGGAAGGTTAAGCAAGATTAACTTGTATTAAAATAAATATATGCATCTACTGGAGATTTACTTTTCGGATGATGATTTATTTGTAAGAACAATCCCCCATCCATCAATCGTTTCCATGACTTCACATTTTCTGGAATTTGGATGCCAGAAGCGTGTGACTTTCCTATGATGACAAAGAAATTATCCACTGGCAATTTATTTTCCACCAAAAAGTAAGAGATGTGATTATAATCATGTCCCTCATAATCTAAATATCCGTAAAACGGCCCCACTTTATCGTATATCGCCTCAACAATCTGTAGGAAACGCTTCAGATTTGATTGTTGCATCCTCCCATCTCCACCCATCCAAGAGACATATACCTCATCTATCAGACCAATAATTTCGATTCGTTTTGCTTCTTTATTATATGTCAAGATAATATCCAGATAGGGTACTGTTTCGCCAAACACCGTTCGTTCTCTTTCAATCGATGACCGGATTTCATTATCCATTTCGAAAGCGCCATCGAAATAGCATCTAGTTGGCATATGGTATTTTTCGTTGGACTTTTTTACATCTTCTATATCGTTAGATAATATTTGAATCAGAGATTGAGTGTCATGAATTGTTTTTACTAATTGCCAGCTTCTTTTCATCCAGTCATCGTTGGGGTTGTCTGTAGATGGTATATGCGTCATCTTATATGTACACCCAGCTGCCAACAATCCCTCTATTGTATTCCTGACAATCGATGATGTCTCCACATCCTCCGATTTAATGTATAAGGTAGCTGAGAATTTTGCTGGCATATTTCACTCTCTCCTTACGCATATTGATATCCACACGGCTGTCCATATATAAATCGCTACGCCTTGCCATTACATCATCCAAAGTTTATTATTGATTACTGCGATGCTATTGCAATGCCAAAAATCCATCGCCTCGACCCGCACACAATCGACAAAATCGCCGCCGGCGAGGTCGTCGAGCGCCCGGCGTCGGTCGTCAAGGAGCTAGTGGAGAACGCGCTGGATGCGGGCGCGAAATCGATAATCGTCGAATTGAAGGATGCCGGGCGCGAGCTCATCCGAGTCACCGACAACGGCTGCGGGATGGCGCCCGACGACGCGGAGCTGGCCTTCGAGCGCCACGCGACCAGCAAGCTCGCCAAAATCGAGGATTTGGACTCGCTGCGCACGCTCGGTTTCCGCGGAGAGGCGCTGTCCAGCATCGGAGCTGTCGCGCGTGTCGAGCTGCTGACGCGCGCGTCGGATGCCGCCGTCGGGACGATGGTATGCATCGAATTCGGCAAGCTCGCAGCCGTCAAGCAGGCGGCGCGCGAGCCCGGGACGTCCGTCTACGTGCGCGAGCTGTTCGGCAACGTTCCAGCGCGCCGCAAGTTCATGCGCGGGGCGCGCGCCGAGCTGGCGAGAATCGCAGACGTCGCGTCGAAGGCGGCGCTCGCCAGCCTGACGCGCGAGATGGCCTCGGATTTCGGGCCG
>DAIRED010000052.1:7256-10640 GCA_036795795.1 Thermoplasmatota archaeon
CGCTCGCCAGCCCTAGCGTATCATTCACGCTGATTTCAGACGGCAAGGATCTCTTCCGCACGCGCGGCGACGGCGACCTGCTTCGCGCCATCGGAGACGTCCTGGGCAAGGACCGCGCCTCGGAGATGCTGCCAGCAGAATGCTCCAAGGGGGCGATGAATCTCTCCGGTTACGTCGCCCGCCCGTCGGTCTCGCGCTCCTCCGCGCAGCACCAGCTCTTCTTCGTCAACGGCAGGCCAGTGTCGTCGGCGGCGCTCGCCGAGGCGGTCGAGGACGGCTACCGCGGGCTGGTCATGAAAGAGAGGCACCCCATAGTCGTCCTGAGCGTCTCGCTTCCCCCGTCAGCCGTCGATGCGAACGTCCATCCCACCAAGCGCGAGGTCCGCTTCGGCGACGAGCTGGCCGTCTACGATTTCGTCAAGGAGGGCGTGCGCGAGGCGCTCTCGTCCGCTAGGCTGATACCGGAGCCGATGGGGCGAGGCGGGGATGCGCGCAAGGCTTCTGGGGCGATGCCGCCTGCCGGGGTCAAGCCACTCGTCCAGGCCGAAGCGATGCAGGCAAAGTTGATTGGGTCGGAAGCACAGCTGGAGGGGCGTCCCGTGGATTCCGACGCCGAGAGCCGCCCCATGCCGCGCGACTCCCGCGCAATCGGCCAGGTGCTCGACACATACATCGTGGTGGAGCACGCGCACGGCATCTTCCTGCTGGACCAGCACGCGGCGCACGAGCGCGTCGTCTTCGAGGCGCTGAAGGTTTCGAGCAAGCGCGCCTCCCAAAGTCTGCTTGAGCCGATTAACGTCGACGTCGGCGCAGGCAAGCTGGCCCGCGTCGTCGAGCTGGCGCCGATGCTCGCGGAGCTCGGATTCGATATGGAGCCGTTCGGCGAGCGTTCGGTCCTTGTCAGGGCCGTGCCAGTCGTCGCCGGAGAGATGGAGAGCGCGGAGCGCCTGCACGATTTGATTGACGACCTGGAGCGCGTCGGCAAAGCCAAAACGACCGCTGCCAGGCGCGACGAACTTTTACACAGGGTCGCCTGCCACGCAGCGATTCGCGCGGGCGAGCACCTGACGCTGGAGCGCATGGAGCGCCTCATATCCGAGATGCGGCGCCTGGCTGTGCCATACACCTGCCCGCACGGGCGGCCGGTGGCGATAGCCCTCTCGAAGCGTGACCTGGAGAGGATGTTCGGGCGCGCATGAGCCCCGGCATTGCCAGGATGCGAATCACAATGTAATTGCATGTGATTTGCATGTAATTTTGAACATGGGATATGTAGGCGGTAGTGCATCGCTGTGATTAGGTGCAATCAATGCTTAAGAATTTGGCTGAACTACGTAAGTTACGCATACATGCGAAGGACGGGGATATAGGGGCTGTACACTCATTCCTCTTCGACGACGCGAGCTGGACCGTCAGATACCTCGTAGTTGAAACCAGTGGATGGCTCACCGACAGGCAGGTTCTGATATCGCCGATGGCAATCTCGAACGTACATTGGGACGCTCAAAAGGTCGAGCTGGCCCTGACCAAGAAACAGATTGAGGATAGCCCGAAGATAGCGACCGACCTTCCGATAACTCGACAGCATGAGGTTGAATTGGTTGGGCACTACGGTTGGCCCGTATACTGGCAATCCTTGGCCCCGGAGATGCCCTGGTATTTCGATGTGAGCAATCATGAGCGTTTGGCGAGCATGAAGCTTCGTCCTCATGATTCAATTGAAGTGGAAGGATACGACCCACACCTCCACAGCACAAAATCGGTTGTCGGTTACAGGATACACACCACCGATGGCTTCCTCGGCCTTGTCGAGGGCTTCGTCGCCGACGACCGGTCCTGGATGATACGCTACATGGTGATCGACGCAACGGACCAGTTATCCGGAAAAAAGGTTATTGTTGGTATAAATTGGATTGAAACTATAAACTGGAATGATAGAGAAGTCAATGTCAGCATCACAAAGGATGCATACACGGACTGCCCCGAATACAACCCGGAGGGAACGATAGACCGCGAATTCGAGGTCAAGGTCCACGAACAGGTGTGCAAGCCAAAGTATTGGGACATAATGAAACAGACACAAGATAAACGAAAAAGAGAGTTATCGCGAGAGGCGCAAAGCGTCGCTTGAAGGCACCTCGGAACCAAATAAGCCGGACTGCCAGGTTCATGCAGCGGGTGTGCATCTAAGCCTAGAAAAGGATATTATGCCCCCTGGTGGATGCCGGGGCGTGCTGCTTTCGCTCACCGTGGAGGAGAGAATCGTACTGCACCTCGGGGACTACAAGAGCCTGGACGGCAAGTACGAGATGCCTGCCGGGATGACCCAGCGCGGAATCGCCGAGAGCGTCGGCGTGCAGCAGAAACACCTCTCGCGCCACATCCTGAAGCTCGTCACCAACGGCCTCGCGGAGGAGGCGACGGCGCGCGTCGTCGGGATGAAGCAGCGCATGAAGATATACAAGCTCACCTACGATGGACTGATGCGCGCCAACGAGCTTCGCTCGTTCATAGGCGCCAAAATAGTTCCAATCGTGATGCGCACGGGCGAGAGGAAGGAGATGCCAATCGCCGACATCGACAAGGCCACGTCCGCGCACCTGAGCCTCTCCGACATAGTCCGTCACGCCCTCGAGACAGACACGCTGGACATGGCGACGCTCGAGCGAGTCGAGGAGGAGAAGCGCCGCGCCGCCGACAAGGAGTCGAATCGCGAGGTCGTCTACAAGAAGGCCCTATGGGCTGCCTGGCGCAGCGGTATACTGACTCCATCTGAGCAGCATCTAGTGGACGTGCTGCGCGAACACCTCGGTATCTCCCAGGAGGACCACGAACGCATAGAGAAGGAGGTCATGCGGGAGGGGGACTGCCTCTCCCCCGACCGACGCGAGCTCTATGATGAGCTGCGGACGATAGCTTACGCCAACGGCGAGCCACCGGAAGCCGCAAAGGAGATGCTGCGCGCCCTGCGCCAGAGGCTCCAGATTCCGGAGGACACGGTCTGCTGATTTTCGTCGGCCTTTTTCGGGGACACCATTATCATCCGAAAATTTAATCGTTGAAGGGATGAGGCTCTGGTCCATCCACCCAAAACATCTGGACTGCAGAGGGCTGGTCGCGCTCTGGCGCGAGGCGTTGCTGGCCCGCGCCGTCCTGCGCGGCGGGACGCGCGGCTATCGCAACCATCCGCAGCTGGAGCGTTTCCGCGCGCATCCGAGGCCGCTCGACGCAATCGAGCGTTATCTGTCCGTCGTACAGTGCGAAGGCGCGCGCCGTGGCTACGCCTTCGACGCCTCGAAGCTCGACAAATTCGAGATGCCCGAGAAGATTCCAGTCACGAACGGCCAGCTTCGCCGCGAGTTTGCGCATTTGTACTCCAAGCTT
>DAIRED010000053.1:0-10527 GCA_036795795.1 Thermoplasmatota archaeon
GGCGTCGGTCATGCGCCGCACGGATTTTGAGTCGTAATCGACCGGCTGCGGCGAATCGAGCCCAAGCACCCTGTAGGTCTCGAAGATGTTGTAGACCCTCGGGCTGGCGGACGCAGCCCCGCCGTCGGGCGACGATTCGATGGAGTTCTTGGTGTACTCATGTATCGTTTCGCTGAAGAAATCCTTCGCTCCCATGTACCTGCGCAGGGCCTCGGCGAGCTTCCAGTCCTGGCAGAAGATGACCCCCATCCTCACGTCCCTGTGGTAGACGGCCATCCCCAGCATCTGGTCGCCATGCACTATGACGACCACCCGGCCGCCGGACAGCAGGGCTTTCCTCGCAAAGTCCTCGAGGAAGTGGCTGAAGTTCTGCGAGACCGCGCCGGCCAGCCGCGGGTACCTCTTCGCATTCCACACGCGGAACACCCTGGCCTTCGAGGTCCCGTTGTAGGGTACGCGCCTCTTGCGCCACCTGAACCTGTACGCAAGGTACGCGGCAGCGAACGTCACGCCGGCGATGGCCGCGACCGCGCCGACGGCTGCCAGCCAGTCCACCGGGCGCGCGTAGCTGGACGACGACACATCGAGGCGCTCGTGCCAGTCGAACTTGGCCCAGTCGCCCTCCCAGCTCCCGCTGTCGTGCTCCTCGTACCGCTCTGCGATGACGAAGCCGGTCTCGCGGTCCATGTAGTAGCGGTCCGTGTAGGTGAATGACATGTCCCCGTACGCGTCGTGTCGCACCCCGCTGCCCTGCGCCTCGAGGAGGATGGCCTTTCTCGGCAGCCAGTCCGACCACACGGTGGCGTCGGTGGACAGCACGTGGTAGTAATCGTCCAGTATCCGCACCCACTGGCCTTCAGGGATGTCGGGGGATATCCACAGCCAGACGCTCGGGTCGTCACCGTAGTCGACGTCCAGGTCGTAGCCCCACACGTACAGCCGGGTCTCCGTGGAGAAAGAGAAATTGCCCATCCGGCGGCGCGGGTCCGTCTTCGCCGCGTCCGACGCGTCGTAGGTGTAAGTGTAGTCGTAGGTCATCTCCAACGCGGTGCCGGAGATTGACGTGACGTCGTACCTTCCGTGCGACTCGGTCTTCTCCCACCAGCCGAAGTAGGCCCCGCCGCCGCCGTTGACTTCCTGGGTGTAATTGTAGGTGAAATAATCGTCCGCGTTGGGCGCGCGCGCCACCGCGCCCGCGGGCGCCAGCGCGAGCAGCATCGAAACCGCGACGTATGCCAGCAGCAATCGCTCGAACAGCCCGCCCCGCGCGCGAACCTCCCTCTTGCTTCCCGACATCGCCGTTCCCCATTCGCATCTGAGTATTTTAGGATATCAAAGGATATCCGGGGGAATTCCAGGGCGGGCATTCTAAGACGGGGATAAACTGTCTTTCAACCCCCTAGCCGCATAGAATTCCTCGCGCAACATATCCATGTATACGTTGTCGACGGGTTTCCCCCCGACCATTCCCGCTTCCCGGAATCGGCTCTGTATTTTGAAGCCAATCTTCTGAGCAGCGGCCATTCCACGTGCGTTACCGGATTGCGTCCACAAACGGACGACCTGGATCCCGCGTTCTTCGAAAAGGAATCGCAAGAGCAATTCGTGCGCTTCCAGTGCGTAGCCTTTGCCCCAGTGCTCCATTCCGGTCAGAACTCCGATGTGCGCGGCAAGCCTTGGAGGGCTCTCGCCATATCCAATCGTGCCAACAAGGGTACCGTCGAGGGTTTCGATGGAGAAATCCCCAGTGTGAGGCTTCTTCCGCTCTGCTTCGTAATACTCCTTCATCTGCTGAGCCGTTCTGCATGGGGGCGTGCGCTGGTTCCAGGCCTGTGTCCTCATATCGTTTTTCAATGCTGCGAAATACTCGTAGTCGGATTCGCGCATAGGCCGAAGCTTCACCGACTTCCCAACAAGGGCATCCATCAGCGCGCCTCCTTTCTGATGGCTAGATATTCCCGTTTTGTCATATCATAACAAATCAAGTCGTAGAATGCTCCGTTCCTGAAGCCAGCACGCCTCATCCGACCACATTCTTTTAATCCAACGGATTTAGCGAATTTACGCGCCACATTTGACCATTCCGGGATGCTTATTGATGTCGCGTTTGCCACGTGGTCGTCGAATGTTTTATCTAGCATGATTCGCGCCGTTTTTCCGCCGAAGCCATTTCGTCGACTTTCCGGCCAGATGATAATCTCGAAGCGCGGACACCATGGATCCCACCGCGACGTGAATGATGTGATTCCAACGAATTCCCCGGCTTCGGACATTAGCCCGAAGATGGCGCTTCGCGCCTCCTTACGTTTTTCGTCCAGCTTCTCCTTTATCTGCGATACGCTCATCGGCGCCCATGTCTCATCAAATCCAAGCATCTCGGACAACTCTACACGGCAGTCGCCGTTCTGATGGGCATGAATATTCTCGATGTCCGCGTCCTCGATTGATTTGAAAGTCATGACTTTCGAGCGGGCTTTGCGTTTCATTTTTTTCCTCCTGAAAGTATCCGGTCCTTCCCGCCCATGTGCTTCCTCAGAGCCTCGGGCACGGTGACGCTTCCGTCTTCGTTCTGGTAGTTCTCGAGGATGACGACCAGCGCGCGCGATGTCGCTATCGCAGTCGAGTTCAGCGTGTGCGGGACGCGCTTGCCCTCGCCGCCGACCTTGCCGCAGCGGATGCGCAAGCGGCGCGCCTGGTAGTCGGTGCAGTTGGAGCACGAGACGACCTCGACGTACTTCTTCTGGCGCGGCGACCACGCCTCGATGTCGTACTTCTTCGCGGCGATGGTTCCTATGTCGCCGGTGCAGACGTTGACGACCCGATACGGGATACCGAGCCCCTGGAACAGCGCCTCGGCGTTCGCGAGAAGCTCCTCGTGCATCGCCCACGACTCCTCTGGCCGGCAGAAGACGAACTGCTCGACCTTGTTGAACTGGTGCATACGGAAGAGGCCTTTAGTGTCGACGCCGTGCGCACCAATCTCGCGCCTGAAGCACGGGCTGATTCCGGCGAGGCGTATCGGCAGAGCATCCTCGTCGATTATCTCGTCCATGTGAAGGGCGCCCATGGGGTGCTCCGACGTGGCGATGAGGTAGAGGTCCTCGTTCTCTATCTTGTACATCACCGACTCGAAGTCGGAGAGGTCCACGACGCCCTCGTAAGGCGCCCGGTGCATCATTATCGGCGGCTCGACGAGCGAGTACCCCTTGCCCACCAGCGAGTCCACGGCGTACCTGAGCAACGCCTGGTCCAGCAAGGCCAAATCCGACAGCAGGTAGACGAAGCCAGCGCCGGCGACCTTGCGCGCACGGTCGAAGTCCGCGCCGCCGAGCGCCTCGGCCAGCTCCGCGTGGGCCTTCACCTCGAACCCCGGGACCTTGGGCTCGCCCCACTTGCGGACTTCAAGGTTCTCGGCATCGTCCTTGCCGACGGGGACGCTGTCGTGGAGGATGTTGGGCAATCGCATGAGGCCCGCGTCGACCTCCGCCCGCAATTCGGCCAGCCGCGCGCCCAAGGTCTCTATCTTACCAGGTATCTCCGCTGCCTCTTTCAACAGCGCCGCGGCGTCCCCCTTGGCCTTCTTGACCTCGGCAATCTTCTTGGCGATGTCGTTCCGCCCGCGCCTGAGGCCGTTGACCTCTTCGGTGAGCCTGCGCCACTCGGCGTCCTTGGCGACGACCTGCTCCAGCAGCTCCAGCTTCTCGGCTGCATTGCGCTTCTCGAGGTCCCTGCGCACGAGGTCGGGGTTCTCGCGTACGAGCTTTGGGTCTAGCATGCTTCCACGGGCGGGCGTAGATGTTGAGGATATTTTAAGGTGTCGAGGACGCTGGCCATTTTTCGCTGATGGGGGAACCTTTTTAACGTTCCTGGTGGATGGTGCCTTTGCCATGGTCGAGAGGAGCGTCAGGGGTACAGTCATCAACGCCTACTTCAAGTTCGTCGAGAAGAAATGGGGGAAGGCCGGCCTCACGGCCTGCATCGAGAACCTCGGCCTCACCGAGGTCATCAAGGACGGGCTTTACTACCCAGACGCATACAGGGAGAACATCCTGCGCTGGATAGAGAGGACCTACGGCCGGGAGAACATCGTCGATGCTGGCAAGTTCGTCGTCAAGAACCTCGGCCTCCTCGGGTGGCTCGTCAAATACGCGAGCGTCAAGGTGCTGGCGGAGAGCTTCCCCAAGAATTACAGCGAGATTTACACGTTCGGCCAAGCCCGAGTGGACACCAGCCTCCGCAACCGGATATCCATGAAGCTCTACGACGTGAACAGGACCGACGTCTCCTGCGATTCCTGGATAGGCGTGTGCAAGGGCGTGCTGGAGATGACCCACACGAAGGGCACCGTCAAGAAGACGAGATGCCAGCTGAACGGCGACGTCTACTGTGAGTACATCATAGACTATGGCAAGTGATTGTTTTTCACGCAGGCGGCGAAGCGCTCGAAGCTACGGTCGTACGTTCGCTCGACGTCGGCTGGGAAGCAGCAGGCGGGTAGCTCGCGGTTTTTCAAGTGGTACACCAGGCAGTCGCAGCATACGCCTTTGCGCGGGCAAGGCTCGTAGGTGCAGTTGCAGCGCGCGCGGTTCGCTGAGGATTTGCATTCCATGCGCCTGGAATCGCCGCGCTCGCTAAAATGCTTTGCGCCGCAGCATGCCAGGTCCAGTCGAGCAGAGCAGGGCACTATATCACCCCCCATCCGATTCGCTAGGTCCGTGTCTAGGTGGCTCCGCCACCTTCGAATGGCACGAGTTTCATTGCGAGGGAGTAACCCGGTCGAGCCGAGCTGGTGAGGGCGAGTTTTCTTTGCTCCCAATGCTTTCTTTGACGAGCCCGAGCCAGAGAGGTGAGACTGAAAGAAAGCGTTGCAACGAAACGCTTTTATCGTCTGCTGCAATGTGGTGGCCAAGGGGGGGCCGCGGTCTCGCGCCGCGCCTTTTCGGAGGATTAAGCATGGCAAAGAGAGTGTGCATAGTAGGGGGAGCCACGACGCCGTTCGACTACGGACCGACGGGGTTCGAGAACGTGGAGAAAGGAGCCGCGGACTGCATCAAGGAGACGCAGAAGGACGTTCCCGATTTCCACCTGAGGGACCTGGACTTCATGATATACTCCCACTTCTCGGTCCATTTCGGGCACCAGCTGTGCTCCGAGTGGATAATTCACGACCACCTCGGGCTCTGCGGACTGCCGCACATCCGCATCGAGAACGGCGGAAACACGGGCGGTTCGGCGCTCTACGGCGCTGCCTTGTCCATCATGTCCGGGCACCATGACGTGGTCGGCATCGTCGGTTGGGAGACCATGGACTCCGTGCGCCAGTCACAGGGTTCGGAGTTCATCGCCCTCGCTTCAGATGTGAGGTACGAACTGATGGTCGGCGGCATCTACCCGATATATTACGCCGCGATGGCTAACAAGTGGATGAGGGATAACGGCCTGAAGGAAGAGGACGTCGCCACCATCGCGGTGAAGAACAAGAACAACGCGATGGACAACCCCAAGGCCCAGTGGTACCGCAACGACCACAGGTACATCACCGTCGACGACGTGATGAACTCCGGCCTCATCGCATATCCAATCAAGAAGTACGATTGCTGCATGATGACGCGCGGGACGGCTTTCATGCTCGTCACGTCGGAGGAGTGGGCGAAGAAGCATGCGCCGGACAACTACACAGTCGTTGACGGCATGGGCCTGTCCAGCTGCACGATACGCGCCGGCGACCGCTGCGGCTACCCGTCGTGGGAGAAGCTCTACGGAAAGGGCTACCCGGACATGACCGAGTTCGGCGCCTGCCGCAAGTCCGCCGAAGACGCATACAAGATGGCCGGCATCACGAACCCGAAAAAGGAGCTGGACTTCGGCGAGATTCACGACGCGTTCACGACGTCGGAGGCGCAGATATACAAGGCGCTGGGCATCGCCGACAAGAGCAACATCGCCAAGTTCCTCCGCGACGGCGAGACGACGATGAACGGCAGCATCCCGATGAACCCCGGTGGGGGGCTCATAGGGTACGGCCACCCGGTCGGGGCGACCGGAATAATGAGCGCAATCGAGGCGCACTACCAGCTGTCCGGGCTGGCGACGAAGAAGCACATCAGCAAGAAGACGACCGTCGACAACGCCGAGTGCGGAATCGTCAACAGCCACGCTGGCACGGGGACTTCGATATCCAACTTCATATTCAGGAGGCCTTGAAATGGCGAAGAAGATTGCAGCCAGGAAGGTTCAGAAGAAGGTAGCGAGGAAGCCCGCGACGAAGGCAAAGAAAGGCAAGCCCGCGAAGGGCGCGGGCAAGCCGGCCGCGCCCAAGGCCATCGGTGCGGTCCCGAGGAAGACCATCGACGTCAAGGACTCGCGCGACAAGTCTTTCAAGAAGGGGCCGGGGTTCCACAAGCAGACGTGGTTCAGGCCCGAAGGGGTGACCGAGCCCGGCTTGAACTTCGTCGGCTACGAGATAGCGGACAACGACGTGGACTTCAACCAGTTCCTGCACTACGACCAGCTCTACACAATCCGCCACGGGCAGAACAGCCGGTTCTTCCGCAACCTCCTCAAGGGGAAGCTCGTCGGCACGAAGTGCCCCAAGTGCGGCACCGCCTGGGTTCCGCCGAGGACCAACTGCTGGGACCTCGACTGCGACCTTCAGGAGACCAAGTGGGTGGAGTTCCCGCTGAAGGCGAAGGTCCACACCTGGACCGTCGCGGGATGGAGCGGCCGCTCGTCGCTGAAGAAGCTCCCGTTCGTGCTGGTCTATGCCAAGATTGAGGGCAGCACGGTCGCAATCGCGAACTACCTGCTGGACATCAAACCCTGGGAAGTCGAATTCGGGATGCCCCTGAAGGTCGTTTTCGTGCCCGAGAAGGAGCGCGTCGGCGCCGTGACCGACTTTCACTTCGAGCCAGCGGACGGCTGGAAGCCAGGCAAGATGACCCCCGAGAAGGAGCGCATCAAGAAGCTGGTCGCGCCAATCTACGAGTGGGTCAAGACGATGAAGTGAGGGGCTCTGGCCCAAAACCCTTTTCACATTTTCATTCAGATGATTTTCAGATTGTACAAAATCAGGTAGATGCCCATCGCCACAAGAACGGCGCCGCTGATGAGGCGGACTTTGGGCATCACCTTCTTCAGCGAATCCAACATCAATGTCCTTGATGTCGAGACCGCCACCGTGAGCGGGACGAGCAGCGTCCCGATGCCGGCGACGTAGATGGCCACCGACGCCAGTGCGACCGTAAATCCCTGCGCGCTGGCTACAAGCACCATCCCGATGAAGACCGCCGCCGTGCAGCCGAAAGAGGCGAGAGAGTACATCGCCCCGAAGGCTAAGACGCCCAGCGGGCCCTTCTTCTTCTGTATCGTCACGGGCAAGGGGATGGAGAAATCGCGCCCGGCCAGCATCAGCGCGCCCATGACTACGAGCACCGCGCCAATCGCCAGGCTGAAATAAGACATTCCGCCCGACAAACCTTGCAGTCCGATTATGGCCAGCAGCCCGACGGACCCGCGGACGGCGCCGCTGCCAAGCGTGGCCAGGATGCCATTTCCAAGCCCCCTGAGGATGGATTCGCCCTCCTCCTCCCGATTCAGGTAGAAAGAGATGTACGACGGCAGCATGGCGAACGAGCATGGAGCCAGCATGCTCAAAACGCCGGCGGTGTACGCGAACGACAGGATGACGAGCGCGTCCATATCAAGCCTCGAAGAGTGGGTTCAAAATTGTAGCAATTTGACCAGCTGACATGACGCCCTCAGTCCTATTTACTATCTCACCTTGCTGATTAATAATTATTATGGTTGGGATGTTGTGTACATCGTATCCTTGATCCATGTAAATCCCGATTGAGTCGACCGCGAACGACCATGTGGCCCCTCTTTCTAATTTATAGTTGTGTAAATAACTCGACGTATCTGTTGGATTTACATCTATAGAAAATATCTTCACCCCGCTTCCAGTATACGAAGAGTAAATTGATTTTAAATTATCTATCTGTGTTTTACATGGTTCACATGTTGTGCCCATGAAATCGATGATGACGACGCTCCCTTGGTACTGCGCGAGGCTGAAGGCGTTCCCCTCGGTGTCGATCAGGGAAAAGTCGGCCGCCAGGTCGCCCGTCTCTCCGGGGACGTAACCGGTGTGCCCGCCGTCGCCCGTGTAGACGGCGGCGAGCACGACCGCCAGAACGACGCCTACAGCGACCAGGGCCAGAAGCTCCCGCTTCACTGGCTTCTTGGCCGCCGACTCGGCTTTCGCCGCCGGGTTCGGTCTGGGCTTCCTCCTGGTGGCCATGAATGCGCATGTACGAGGTTTCTATAAATGACTTCCCCCGATTCCGGCAACCTTTAATTCCCCCGAGTGGCATGACTGAGCCGTGAAATACCGCCATTCGACATTCATAGCGTTCTTCCTGGCCGTGTCGCTCGCCGCGTGCGTGGCACTGCCAATCAGCATCGTGAGTTACATCGACGCCTGCAAATCGGGGTTCGGCGCCGAGCTGGAGGTCGAGAGCGCCAGCCTCTACAGCAGTGCTGGCATCACGATTCTATCGGTCACGTTCAGATATACATCCCCGGACCGGCTCTCCACCGCCCCGGGCGAATACTGGCTCAACGCGACCACCGGGGGCGGGACCGTCGTCCTCTCCGGAACAATCGACATGGTCTTCGACCGGGGGATATCGGACGTCGTCACCGTGTCTGCGCCCTTAACCACCGAGCAGTCCGCGGCGCTTGCGGACGACGATTCCATCACGCTCGATTACTGGATTTGGGTCGACGTCCCCGACCGCGGGAGCGGCTCGGTTCTCGCAGGAAGCCAGACAGTTCCATTGGAGGGATCGGCGTGAGCGAGCCAGGCGGCGATGAGAAGCAGGCGCCACCATCTGTCGACGACGGCGGCCTGAGCCACTGGATGGGGCAGGGCGAGGGAACGACGAAGATGGCCCTCGTCCTGCCCAAGAAATGGCTGGCCGCGGCCATGCCGCTGGCCTTCGTCCTGGAGGCGACCGCGTTCTTCCTATACGCCGCACTCGAGCTGGACTGGAGCACCTTCGACTCCTGGTGGGGCATCGTCGTGATAATGGGCTGCCCGCTCGTCGCAGGTGCGGGGCTGGGGCTGGCTTTCGACGACATGAAGAAGGCGATAGTCGTCTCGTGGGCGGTCGGCGCTGCAGCCTGCATCGCGTCCGGGCTCCTGTTCGCGCTACCGTACACGATGAAGGTAGTGGAGAACACCGGCAAGTACACGGGGCTGTCTTGGACCGCTGGGTTCGTAGCCGCGCTGGCCATCCTGCCACTGAGCGCGATAGGCGCCGCGCTGGCCGTCTCGGCGAACAACATCGAATAGGGCGGCACCGTCGAAAGTGGAAAAGCCAGCCTGCCGATTCGCAGCGCATCGGAGTTCGCCACCATTCGTCCCTAGAAAGTTTATTAGAGTCCGATGGCCCTTTCCGCTTGAGAGGAGAAAATGCCAGACGTCATCGTCGTATCCGTCGTTGTCGTATGCAAGCTTTCAGGCCCGTTCGAGCTGGCCCAGGCGCCTGCGCGTGTGCCCGGGATGTCCGTAGACTCCTCCCTCGACGCGGGGGTTTTCAAGCGCCCCGAGCCGCGCTGCACGATACTGGCCTTCCCGCACGGCGAGCTGGTCATCTCCGGGCCGCAGCTCCCGCACACCCTCGTCGGGGTCGGGGAGGCGACGGCATTCCTGCTCGGCGACGGGCTCTTCGTCGCGTCGTCGAAGGTGGAGAACATGGTCTGCGACACGAGGCTGGCTCAGGCAATCGACCTGGACCGGGCGACCGAGGCTTTCGGAGCCGAGGCCCGCGACCAAACGCTCCCCGAGCCGAGGCTGGAAGTTCCCGTTTCCGAGACGGGGGCGACCGTCGCGCTGTACGCCTCGGGGCGCGTCGTGATTACTGGCGCCAAGGACGAGCAAGCGATCAACGAGACGCTCCAGCGCATCATCGAGACTCTGGACATCGACGCCGAGTGAGCGACTTTCCGCTGCGCGACGGGTCGGCAGACGGCGATACGGATTCGCCTGCATCTTGAGCGTGCAAAGCCTAATGTAAGCCGAGGGCGTTCTCAGGGAAGGTGCGACATGACTGGCAAGTGCGCCGCCAAGCTGACGGACGAGCAGCGGAAAAATCTCAAGAGGGACTCGCTGGCCTACCACGCGGGCAACTTCCCCGGAAATGGTAAGATAGAGGTCGTCAGCAAGTGCCCCGTGCGCACCTTCCATCACCTCAGCATGGCCTACACCCCCGGCGTCGCCGAGCCTTGCAGGGAGATTGCCAGGGACCCGTCCAAAGTCTTCGAGTACACGGCGAAGGCGAACACCGTCGCCGTCGTCACCGACGGGACCGCGGTGCTCGGGCTCGGCGACATCGGACCCGAGGCCGGGTTGCCCGTGATGGAGGGCAAGTGCGTGCTTTTCAAGGCGCTGGCCGGCGTTGACGCCGTGCCCATCTGCCTGCGAACGAAGGATCCGGACGAGATAGTCCGCATCGTCAAAGCCCT
>DAIRED010000054.1:0-10519 GCA_036795795.1 Thermoplasmatota archaeon
GAACCTGTTCCGGACGATCTCGCAAACGTCGACCGCCTGGCTGATTGACTTGCCCCTCGCCTTGATGACGACGCCGTCCGTCCCGGCGTTTATCTGGGTCGCCACCGCCAGAACGTAGTTCATCGTCGGCTTCTTGCCTATGTAGACTATGTTGTCGTTGCCCATGTCGCGTCCCCCTTTCTGCGTCGCGCCGGACTTCATCACACTCCTAGATATAAATACTTAACGACCGCCTGGCGGCCTCGCACGCCGGAGGGCAATGTTTATATATCACGTGAATTCTAACCTAAGTTAGGGATGCACTAATGCCTACCCGAAAGATATCGGTGATACTACCGGCCCTGGACGAGGAAAAAACCATAGGCCCGGTCATAGACTCCATACCCGTGGACCGGCTCAGAGCCGCGGGATACGCCGTCGACATAACCGTCGTGGACGGCCACAGCAAGGACATGACGAGCGTCATAGCCAAGCAGAGGGGCGCCAGGCTCCTGGTGCAGCACGGCCATGGCAAGGGCGACGCCGTGAAATCGGCGTTCGAAGAGTTCGACGGCGACTACCTGTTCATGATGGACGCCGACTTCACTTATCCAGGCGAGCGGATTCCCGACATGCTCCAATTCCTCGAGAACGACGTGTACGACGTCGTGATGGGCTCCCGGCTTTCGGGCAGCATACAGCCCGGTGCCATGAGCCGCCTCAACTACCTAGGCAACCTCGTGCTCACGGAGACCGCCAACGTGCTGTACCCGGCGGAGCGCCCGATAACCGACGTCTGCACCGGGATGTGGGGCTTCGACAGGGACACCATCGAGCACCTCGCAGCCCTCAAGGCGACGAACTTCGAGATAGAGGCCGAGATTTACGCCAAGTGCGTGCGCGGCGGATACCGCGTCGGCGAGATTCCGATACAGTACCTCAGGCGCCAATCCCCCGCGAAGCTAAACTCGCTCAAGGACGGCACCAAGATATTCTGGCGGCTGCTAAAGGAAAGATTGTAAGCCGCAGGAAGCCACAAGGCCGAGCGAGCAGGCGAGCCTGAGTCTTTTGGGATACCATACCACCTTTCTTCGAGGGCTCGCCAGCACAGCGAGGCGAGAAAAGGGGTTGTAAGCAAGTATTATATCCGCCATTTTCGATGTTCACCTGGGACGTGGCCAATATCGCCTCGCCCAAGGGGGTTGTGCAATGGAACTCGGAGTCGTCGGAAAGCCCAACGTCGGGAAGTCCACCTTCTTCTCGGCGGCCACGCTGGCCCCCGCCCAGATTGCCAACTACCCTTTCACGACCATCGAGCCCAACCGCGGCGTCGCGTACGTGAGGACGAAGTGCCCGCACGTCGACCTGGGGGTGCAGTGCAACCCCAACAACTCCCCGTGCAAGGACGGCACGCGCCTCGTCCCGGTGGAGATGATAGACGTCGCCGGTCTCGTTCCGGGCGCCCACGAGGGGAAGGGACTCGGCAACAAGTTCCTCGACGACCTGAGGCAGGCCAGCTCGCTGATTCATGTCATCGACGTCAGCGGCGGGACGACGGAGGACGGTACGCCGACGAAGCCGGGCACGCGCGACCCCGCGCTCGACGCCAAGTTCCTGGAGGACGAGATTTCGTTCTGGATAAAGGGCATCCTCGACAAGGACTGGAGGCGCCTCTCGAAGCAGGCGGAGCTCGACGGGGCCAAAATCGAGCGGGTGCTCCACGAACGCTTCACGGGACTGGGGTTCACCGAGGCGCAGATACAGGCGGCGATTCGCAAGGCCGCGCTCGGCCCCCGCCCGTCGGTCTGGACCGAGGACGATATGGTCGGCCTCGCCAGGCACCTGCAGAAGGTCGGCAAACCGATGCTGCTGGCGGCGAACAAGTACGATTTGGCCGCAGAAGGCGCGGTGGACAAACTTCGCTCGTCGGTCGACGGCCAGGTCGTAGCCACCTGCGCAGACTACGAACTCGCCCTGAGGAAGGCCGCGCAGGCCGGCCTCGTCGACTACCTGCCGGGCGCCGCGGACTTCAAGATACTGGAGCCCTCGAAGCTCAGCGCGAAGCAGACCGATGCGCTGGAGCGGATACGCCAGCAGATGAAGGCCCACGGCGGGACGGGGGTGCAGAAGTGCATCGAGAGCTCGATATTCGAGACGCTGGGCCTCATAATCGTCTACCCCGTCGAGGACGAGAACAAGTACACCGACAAGCAGGGCCGCGTGCTCCCGGACGCGCACCTGATTCCCAAGGGCAGCACGGCGCGCGACCTCGCGTACCGGGTCCACACGGACCTCGGCCAGAACTTCATCAGGGCGGTCGATGCCCGGACTAAGCGCGTCATCGGGCAGGACCACGTTTTAAAAGACGGGGATGTCGTCACGATATTCGCCAAACGATAATTTCGTCATTCCCCCCGAGAAAGCTTATAGTCCCTGGATGTGATTAGGCTGCGATGCCATCCTGGGACGTCCGCCTGCTTTCAGTCTCCTACACGCGCGCCGGCGACGTCACCGTCCAGCTCTTCGGGCGCACGCGCGAAGGCCGCTCCATCACCGCGCTGTACCGGGGGTTCAAGCCTTACTTCCACATTGTCGAGCCGGACGCGAGCGTCGTGGGGCGCCTGCGCCAGGACCGGGACGTGCTGGACGTTTCGAAGGTGACGCTCTTCGTCGACGGAGGCGACCGGGATTGCGTCAAGGTCACGGTCCGATACCCCTGGACGGTCCCGGAGTACCGCCGCCGATTCCCCTCCAGCTTCTTCCTCGCGGCGGACATCCCGTTCTCCCTGCGGTTCATGTACGACAAGGGAATCGAGGCCTGCGTCAAGGTCACCGGCGAGCCGGCGGAGCGCGGCGTCTACACGACCGAGCTGGTCGTCGAAGCGTCCGGCTTCGAGCCATGCGAGCCTTTCAAGCCCCGCCTGAAAATCCTCTCGTTCGACATAGAGAACAGCATCAAGGAGAAGCGCCTGCTCGTGCTTGGCGCCGCTATAACGGACACCGACGGCTCGAGGCGCTCGCTGAGCATCGGCGGCTCCGAGAAGGATATCATCCAGGGATTCGTCGAGCTCGTGCGCGACGAGGACCCGGACGTCATCACCGGATACAACATCGACGGCTACGACATCCCCTACGTGCTGGAGCGCGCCAAGGTCAACGGAATCGAGTCGGTCCCCCTGGGGCGCGACGGCGGGGAGGCCGCGTCGGTCGCGGAGCGGTTCTGGCGCATCCACGGGCGCATCGTCGCCGACGCCTGGTGGAACGCGAAGCGCGAGCTGCGCCCGAAGCAGGAGACGCTGGACGCCGTCGCGAAGCTCGTCCTGGGCGAGGGCAAGGCGGACGTGGACCCGTCGAATATCGACGCCGAATGGGCGCAGGACAGCGCCAAGGTCGTCGAGTACTGCATCCGCGACGCGGAGCTGGCCGGGCGCATCCTGGATAAAATCGCGGTGCTGGCGAAGATGATGGACCTGGCGACGGTGTCGAAGCTGGCGCTCGACGATGTCCTCAACGGGCGCACGTCGACGCTCATCGACTCAATACTCATCCGCGAGGCGGACAAGGAGCACATCGGCGTCATGATGAACCGCCACGAGCGCCGCGACACGCAGATAGAGGGCGGGTACGTCCACACCATGGAGCCAGGCATCTATCCCTGGGTGTGCGTGATGGATTTTAAATCGATGTATCCTAGCCTCATCATCTCGAAGAACATCTGCTTCACCACCCTCAGCAAGGACGGCGCGAACGTCAGCCCGACGGGGGAGCGATTCCTGGCCAGGGAGGTCCGAGAGGGCGTGGTCCCGCGCGTGCTCGGCGGCCTGATGAACCAGCGCGACGAGATTAAGAAGAGCATGAAAGGGGCCAAGACTCCGGAGGAGAAGGCCTACTACGACGGGCTACAGCAAGCCGTGAAGGTGCTGATGAACGCCTTCTACGGCGTCTTCGCGTCGGCGTTCTACAGGTTCACCAACCCCAAGATTGGCGCCAGCATCACGGCTTTCGCCAGGGAGAACACCAAAGGGATCATTTCCCAGCTCGAGGCGGAGGGCCACAAGGTCATCTACGGCGACACCGACTCGGTCTTCGTGCAGTCGCCGACGCCGGAGCTGGAAGCGTCCGTCCAGTTCGGCAAGGCCACGTCGGCGAAGTACACGCGGGAAGGCGCCACGCTCGAGTTCGAGAAGCTGCTGAACCCCCTCTTCTCGCACGGCGCCAAGAAGCGCTACGTAGGCAAGGTCGTGTGGCCCGAGGAGACAATCGTCGTGCGCGGGTACGAGATACGCCGCACCGACGCCTTCGACCTGCAGAGCGGCACGCTGGAGGCGGTCTTCGGAAGGATTCTGGAGAACGCCCCGGACGGCGCCGTGGAGCTCGCCGTGAAGGCCGTTAGGGACTGCCTGGACGGCAAGGTCTCCATCGAGTCGCTGGTCGTCTCGCGCACGTGCCGCGAGGAGAGCTCCTACAAGGACGCCGACAGCCAGGTGACGGTCCAGGCGGCGCGCAAGTACGCCGCGCTCGGCTACGAGTTCGTGGCGGGGATGAAGGTCTCGTGGATAGTCGTCAACGGCCGCAAGAGCCCCATCGAGGTCGAGCCGTACGTGAGCGGCCGCGCCTTCGACCGGACGCCGGACTGGGAGTACTACGCGAGACGGACCGCGATGACGCTGGCGCGCGCGACCGAGTACTTCGGCTGGGACGTGAGCGACCTGCTGGCCGGGCGCAAAGGGGCGAAGCAGGCGGGGCTCTTCGACGCTGGATTCGACAATGGCGAAGAGGGCTCCCCCGACAAGGAGGCGCAAAGGCCGAAGCCTGGCAAGAAGGATGTCATAAAGAAGACTGACAAGAAATTGAAGCTTGACGATTTCATATAATTGAGTGCGATGTTTTCGTGGCAGGCGGGTGTCAGTCACCGGGCGGAGGCGAGGGTTGCCAATGCAACCTGAGCGAGGACGCGCAAAGCGCGTCCGAAGAGGGGGTGGCGGGTGGGCATCAGTTCTTTCTCGCAATATATTTATTAAAGCCCCCGCTATACGAGGCCTGGAGATGGCATTGGCCGATGGCTATCAGTTCCCCAAGGGGATAACCACCAAGAGCACCGCCGGCGGGGCGGAGGTCATCAGGAAGCTCCTCATCGGCCTCAAGCGCTTCTCGTTCACTGGCTACGTCCAGACCATCCTCAGGATGGACGGCTCGGTCCGCAACGGCTACATCGTCATCAAGGACGGGACGCCGATATTCTCCATCCACCAGGTCGAGACGTCGGAGGGGACGCAGGCTACGAACGGCCAGATGGCCCTGCGGAAGGCGTGGGAGGACTCGTACAATCCTCGCACCGTCATCGACGTCCACGGCGGGGTCTCCATCGAGACGATAATCTCCGCGTATCCGGAGGGGAAGATTGACCCGAGCCAGGCCGTGCCGAAGCAGCGCGTCGTCGTCGGGCTCAAGTGGGGGCAGGGGGCGCAGGGAGAGCTCGACGCGATGAAGGCGAAGATAGAGCACTACCGCTCAGAGGGATACGAGGTCGGCGACCTGGAGGGGTCGCTGGAGCGCGGCGCGGCGGATTCCAAGTTGGCGGTCGCCCAGTTCGAGGCGAACCTCACCAAGATAAAGATGCTCGGCGACCTGCTGGAGGTCATCGACGCCCCGGAGCTGTCCGCCGACATAGCGCGACTGAGGGAGCGTTTCAAGGACCCGATGCGGATGGTGGCCATCGAGGCCGAGGTGCAACGGATACGCGACCGGGCGGAGCAGCTGGACAAGCGCCGGTCCGAGATAGTCGACGTCAAGGGCGCGCCCAGGCGCGAGCGCACGGAGGTGATGCTGGACGGAGACTACAAGTGCCAGATTTGCGGCTTCCCCGTGAACCCCGCGCAGCCCTGCCCCAGGTGCGGTGCGATGACCCCGAAGCACGGCGATGCGCCCCAGCTCGCGCCATCCGCCCACGAGACGCGCGAGGCGGCTAACCTGAACGCGGACTTCACGTTCGACAATTTCGTGGTCGGCGAGAGCAACCGCTTCGCACACGCCGCTGGCACGGCCATAGCCGGGATGAAGCAGGAGGCGTACAACCCGCTGTTCATCTGGAGCGGCACCGGCCTCGGCAAGACCCACATCCTGAACGCCATCGGGAACCGGGTCGTGGACAACCACCCCGACAAGAGCGTGCTCTACGTGGGGGCGCAGAAGTTCGTCAAGGAGATGCTGGAGGCCGTCGAGGGCGGCTCGATGGAGGCCTTCCGCGAGCGCTACAAGTCCCTCGACCTGCTGCTGCTGGACGACGTGCATTTCCTCGCCCAGAGCGAGTCCCTCCAGGACGAGTTGTTCTCGATATTCAACGAGCTCAAGTCCCGCAACAAGTACATCGTCCTCACCAGCGACCGTCCGCCGCAGGATATAAAGGGCCTGGCCGAGCGCCTCACCTCTCGTTTCTCGTCTGGGCTGGTCACCGACATCCAAGCCCCCGAAATCGAGACACGCATCGCCATACTACGGAAGAAGGCCGACGAGCGAAAACTCGACCTGGACGACGGGGCGCTGATGTACATCGCGACCCGCTTCACGGCGAACATCAGGAGCCTGGAAGGTGCGCTGACGAAGGTGAGCGCGTACTCGTCGCTGCTGGGCGCTGAGGTCACGATGGACACGGTGAAGGAGGTCCTAAAGGAGGAGAGCCAGCCTTCGCCTTCCGCAGCGCGGGATGCCCCGCCGCCAGCCGCCCCGTCCAACGGCCTGGCCTCGCTGAAGCCGGCCCACAGCTACCTCGTCGAGGAGGAGCGCCCCGAGAAGGCCTTCGGGCTCTTCGGAGAGTACGTCAAGCAGGGCTTCGTGGGGCTGGCGATAACCCGCACGAACCCCGTGAGGGTCAGGGAGGCGCACGACCTTGGGGCAGCGCAGGTTCTATGGCTCACGGACCGCGACAGCGGCGAGGGGGAGCGCGTCGCCCCAGTGCTGGAGAAAATCATCTACAAGATAGAGGAGCTGCTCAACCAGGGTGGGAACGGCATCATCCTGCTCGACGGTGTCGAATACCTGATTAGCGCCAACAACTTCGAGTCGGTCCTCAAGTTCCTGAGGCACCTCATCGACGACGTGTCGGAGAGCAAGAGCGTATTCATGATGTCCCTGACGCCTGGCACGCTAGGGGAGAAGGAGCAGAAGATATTGAAGCGCGAGATGGAGCTCGTTACCGACTAAGCGCTCGCATCAAGCTCTGCCATCGCGTCCCTGAACTGCCTTATCGAGTGGAGGGCCGCGCCGTAGTCGCCGTCCTTTATCTGGTTGTTGGCTTCCTTGAGGTGGCCGACCGGCTTGGAGATGCTGACGTTCATCATCTTGACCTCGAGGAGCTTCGTCTTGGCCTTCCTCATTTCGTTGGCGATGTAGGCGGGCAGGATTTTATTGAAGTGCTCGCCGCACTGCTCCGAGAGCATCTTCGCCGTGTCCCAGTCGCGCCTGACCGTGGCCTTGAGGCAGTCGTCGTACAGGGTGCGCCCCTCCCCGAGGTCTATCCTCAGCGCTGCGGCGTCTTCTATGATTAATTTGATGGATGAAAGCCCCTTCTGGGCGGCGAAGTACTCCGTCGCCATCGAACCCAGCGAGTCGCGCGCCTGCTCCAGCGCCGAGACCGCGCCCGCCCATCGCCTCTCGGCGGATGCTGCCCGCCCCTTCGCCACCTGCGCCATGATTCCGGCGACGTCGATGCCGCTGGCGTGCACCTCCTTCGCCTGCTTCTCGAGCGTGATTATCTCCCTGGCTATGTGCGTCGTGAAGACGCGCTCGACCTCGGACTCGCCCTGGCTCACGAGCTCGACGGCTGCCTTCAGGTCGCGCCCCCGCCCGGCTGCCACGGCCCTATTGATGAGATCCTTGGCCGCCGTCACGTCGACGTCCAGCCTCTTCGCCAGCGCGAAGTCCTCCTTAATCTTCGCGACCATCGCAGGGAGCTGCCTCATCGCCTCGCCGCCCGAGGTCGGCTGGATGGGCCTGGCCGCGGCCGGCGCCACACCCTGGGGGGGTCGCACGGGCTGCGAGCCTGGCGCCGAGTGCACCTGGACGGCGGACGGCTGCGCGGGATTCTGGGGCTGCGCCGCCGGCGCCTGCTGCGGCCTGGCTGCCGGCTGGGTCGCTGGCCTCGCGGGCTGGCCCGGCGCTGGGCCGCCCTCCTTCTGAGCCCTCAGCATCTTCATCCTCTCGACGAAGCTCATCGGCGCATGCTCCTCCTGAGCCGGTTCGGGAGCCTTGGGCTGTGTTGCCTGGGGTTTCGATTCCGTCGACGGCTGCGTGGTCCTGGGTTCCGGCACCGACGGTTTCGCGACAGCGGCCTCGGCATTCTGCGGGACCGGAGGTTGCGCCGGCGGCTGGGCCGCGGGCGGCTCCTCGACAGCCTCGAACACCGCGCCGCAACCGGGACACGTGGTCACGGTGGCGTCCATCATCGTCTTGCAGAGCGGGCACTCGTACATCTGCGCCCCGGCGAACTGTACGCCGCACTTGGGGCAGGCGTTGGACGTCGTCGGGACGTCGGCGCCGCATTCGGGGCACTGGAAAACCGCCATGACGACGGCCCCGGAGCTGTTGGCCGCTGGCTTGGAGGCGCCGTTGGAGCCAATCCCCTTCAATCCCTCGAGGGCCTTGTCCCCCTGGCCCTTCTCCAGCTCAAGCAAAATCTTGTCGACGTTGTCCTTGTTCTCCATTTTGGCGTCGGAAGAATCGGTGGGCACGTCGAAGAGCGCGAGGTCGGTGCTGCACGACGGGCAGTTGCGAGCGCCCGCGGGCACTTGGGCATCGCATATCGGGCACAATCGTCCCTTCACCTGCGCACCGTCAGCCAATACACACCTCGCCTGCGATTCCAAACAGATTCCTACGATAAATAAGTATCGAAAACTGGCACAGGGCGCGGCGCTGCCCGGTTGCGGGGGTCGCTTGACAAACCTTATATATTAATCACGCGATATATTGCCCGGCAATCTGGCGAGGTCGGGCAGGGATGCGCTACCAAGGTCTGTCAGCAGCTGCAATCGTGCTAGTTTTGTTAGCGTCCAGCTTCTTGATCGTTCCGGACACGGCCCGCGGAGTGCTGACTGGGATAGAGCTGGTGCCGGGCAAGTACGCGGGCAACAAGACGTACGACAACGGGACCGTCAACGTCTACGCCCCGGGCGAAATCATAGTCATCATCCTCTACGGCGACGAGGGTGACGAATACTCCATCTTCATCGGTTCGGGGTGGTGGACCGGTCTGGACCTGTTCAGGATTTCCCCCGTCGTCGTCGGTCCCGGCGGCACCGCCAAGGTGTCCATCCCCTATACGGACAATCAGAACGACGGGATATACCGCATCGACGTGGCCGACGTCGACACGCAGGTCTTCGACATCTCGACGGTCTTCCCGGACGGGCACGCCAACTTCGAGATACAGGGCTACAGGTTCGTCATGGAGACTGACAGGCCAGCCTACCTGGGCGGGGATTTCGTCAACATATTCTGGACGGCGAATAACATCAAGGACGAGTCGCTCGCCGCCAACGGAGTGGGCAAGCTGGTCATCTTCAACGGGACCGGTTCGAAGCTGTCCGAATACGCCTTCTCGGAGGCCGCCGGCAGCTACACGTACCCTCTCAACCAGCAGGCCGACACGAGCGGCGATTACACGGTCATCGGGTGGTTCAACGACACGATAGCCAACCCCAAGCGCAAGCAGACGGATGTGCGAACGTTCGACGTCAGCGATCTCGCGCTGGTCATCTCGCTGGACTCCGAGGTCTACGCCCCGGGGAGCCTCGTCGTCGTCGAGGTCAAGACGCTGGCCACGGAAACTGTGCAGACCCCGAGCCTCGCAGACCCCGCCGAGCCGGGGTGCAAGGTGGAGATGATGGTCTACCTGCGGAGCGGCGGCTCCTGGCTGGCGATGCCGTCGTACGACGCGGAGATGACGTCGGACGCCAACGGCTACGCGCGCTACGTCTTCCAGCTCTCCCTCGGGCTGGCCGACGGGGTGGAGTTCAAGGTGGCCATCAACGCGAGCAAGAACTCGCGCATGCAGTCGGACGACATCACCTTCAAGATATCGTCGACGGCGGGGCTGTCCATCGTCATCTCGCTCGACAAGACGCAGTACACCAGCGGCGACACCGTGCGCATCGGAGCCACCGTCTCGTCCATCGGATCGACCGGGAGTCCGGTCTACACCTACGTCTACGAGGTCAGGGGCGCTGAGGCCAGCGGGACGCTTCTGGCGAGGGCGACGACCTCCGTTCCAGGCTACAACTTCAGCATCGCGGACGACTTCGAAGGGATACTCTGGATAAGCGTCACCGCCGACGACGGCAGGGGAAACAAGGCCACGGTCTTCAAGCTGATAGACGTCAAATTCGCGGTCGTGATGGTGAACGCGGACGCCGACATGTACACCTCCGGCGACACGATAATCGTGCATTACTCCGTTTATGGCGAGATGTCCGCGCCGACGATGTTCTACGAGGTGCTGGACGCCGACGGAGCGAGCGTCTCCGAGGGGAACGCCACCGGCGGC
>DAIRED010000055.1:0-10483 GCA_036795795.1 Thermoplasmatota archaeon
GTCCACGTGCGCGTGGCTGAGCAGGACGGCGTCGACGGGCGGCGCTCGTTCGGGGTATCCTGGCGGGTCCGTGGGCGTTATCCCGTAGTCGCAGAGGAACTTGGTGCCCCCGACCTTGAGAAGCATGCCGAGGCTGCCAACCTTGCTGGCGCCCCCTAGAAACTCAATCTCCATGCTGAGTGGGAAGTGACGGGGGGTAAAAAAGGTGCGCACTAAAACCAAGTGGAAAGAAGATACCACAAACCCTTTATCCCCTCAGCCGATTCCACGTCCAGCGAGGGGACGACATGTACGAGCCAGAACTAGAGAGGATGAGGCCCGAGAAGATGCAGGCGCTGCAGCTGGAGCGTATGCAGAAGATGGTGCGCTATGCCGAAGCGAACGTGCCGATGTACCGGAAGCGCTTTGCCGAGAATGGCATCGGCGTCGATTCAATCAAATCCCTATCGGACGTCGCCAAGCTCCCCTTCACGGTCAAGACTGACCTGAGGGACCATTACCCGTATGGCATACTGGCTGTATCGCTCGAGAAGGTCGTTCGCCTCCACGCTTCTTCCGGAACGACGGGCAAGCCGACGGTCGTCACCTACACGCGGAACGATTTGGAGACATGGGTTCGGATGATGGCGCGGACGTATGCGGCCGCTGGCGTCACGTCGAAGGACATCGTCCAGAACGCCTACGGATACGGGCTCTTCACCGGCGGGCTCGGCTTCCACTACGGCGCGGAGCGAATTGGCGCCGTCGTCATACCGTCGGCGACCGGCAACACGAAGCGCCAGCTCATGCTGTTGAAGGACATGAGGACGACGGCGCTCGCGTGCACGCCCTCGTACGCCATGTACATCGGCGAGGAAGCGGTCAAGGAGGGCATCGACCCGAAGAAAGACCTGCACATCAAGGTCGGCCTCTTCGGAGCCGAACCGTGGTCCGAGGAGGCGAGGAAGCGCATCCAGGAGACGTTCGGCCTTCGGGCGCACGACTGCTACGGGATGTCCGAGCTCTACGGCCCAGGCGTCGCCGTCGAATGCGAGCACCAGAACGGCCTGCACATCTGGGGGGACGAGTTCTACCCCGAGATAGTCGACACCGAGACGCTGCAGCCGCTGCCGCCCGGCGAAAAGGGCGAGCTGGTCATCACGATGCTCACGAGGGAGGCGATGCCCCTCATCAGGTACAGGACGCGCGATCTGGCGACGCTGCAGTACGAGGAGTGCGCCTGCGGGCGCTGGCACCCGAGGGTGATGCGCATCAAGGGCCGTAGCGACGACATGCTCATCATCGGCGGCGTCAACGTCTTCCCGAGCCAGGTGGAGCACGTGCTGATGAACATGCCCGAGATGGGGGACCAGTACCAGATTATCGTCGAGCGGGACCTCCTGGACCACCTCAGCGTGAAGGCCGAGGTCGCCCCGAGCTTCAAGCACCAGGACAAGGAGGAGATGGCGAAGCTCAAGTCCAACGTCGAGAAGGAGCTGACCGCGGTTCTGACCGTTCGAGCGAAGGTCGACCTCCTGCCCCCCGAGGCGCTCCCGCGCTCCGAGGGAAAGGCCAAGCGCGTCATCGACCTGAGGAAGGAGGGCCCGAAATGAAAGTCGGGGACCTCATGACCCTTAAGGTCATCAAGGCGAGCCCGGACGAGCACGTGAAGGAAGCGGCCAAACGGATGGCCGAGGCCGGCATCTCTGGCGTGCCAGTGGTGGACGCCCACGGAAAAATCGTGGGGATTCTCTGCGAATCCGATATCGTCTCGGCCGTGAGGAAGCGCTCCAAGGTGGTCAAGATGGTCTATCCATCGCTGTCGATGGTGAGCGTATCCTTCGTCGAGGAGGACGTGCAGAAGGAGATATCGAGCGCCATGCGCGACGTCGCGAAGATGAAGGTCAAGGAAGTGATGCACCAGAAGGTCCTGACGGTCAAGCCTGACGACGACCTCTCGGTCGCGGTGAAGCTCATGAACGGGAACGAGGTGAACAGGCTGCCCGTCGTGGGCGAAGATGGTCTCGTCGGCATCCTTTCGCGCGGCGACGTCGTCAAGGGCATCTCGAAGGGGCTCGACTGATGGCGGTCTACCGCCGCGGAGCGGAGGCCGAGCTCACGATATCCGAGTGGCGCGGGCGCAAGGCCGTCGTCAAACGGCGCGTTCCCAAGGGCTACCGCCTCTCCGAGCTGGACGAGCGAATCAGGAGGCTGCGGCTGAGGACGGAGGTGCGCCTGATGGCGGCGGCGCGCGATGCCGGCGTCGCCGTGCCAGTCATCTACGACGCGGACGTGGCCGGCAACTCCATCACGATGCAGTTCGTCGAAGGCCCGCAGGCCAAGGAAGCGATAGACGCGGCCTCGCCGGAGGAGCGACAACGGCTCTGCTACGAACTCGGCCGTTGCGCGGGCAAGCTCCACGGCGCGGACATCGTCCATGGCGACTTCACGACGTCGAACGTCATCGTCGCTGGCGAGCTCCACATGATAGATTTCAGCATGGGCGAGCAGACGGCGGAGGAAGAGAAGAAGGCCGTCGACCTGCACCTTCTCAAAGAGGCGTTCCAGTCGGCGCATTCGGCGCACCTGGACTGTTTCGACGCCGTGCTGGATGGATACAGGGCGGAGTACCCGGGAGCCCGCAGGATAGAGAAGGTCGTAACAGAGGTGGAGAAGAGGGGGCGCTACCATGAACATTAGATTCGTCACGTCAAACGAGGGAAAGGCCGAGGAAGTGCGCGCGCTGCTGGAGCCGCTTGGCTACACTGTGGAGAGGATCAACACGACCTACCCAGAGCTCCAGGTCGACTCGCTCGAAGCCGTCGTAAATTACGGCCTGGAATGGCTCTCGACACGCGTCGAACAGCCGTTCATCATCGACGATTCTGGTCTCTTCGTCTCCGCACTCAAGGGCTTCCCCGGAGTCTATTCTGCCCACTGCTACAAGACCCTGGGATGGAAGGGCATCCTCAAGCTGCTGGAAGGCTCCGACGACCGGGCGGCGCGATTCGAGTGTTGCGCCGGCCTGATGATTGGCGGCAAGAAGCACATCTTCACCGGCGTCACCGAGGGCTCGATAATCGAGGCTCCGCGCGGCGAGGGCGGGTTCGGATTCGACCCCGTCTTCCTCCCGAACGGCACGTCAGCGACCTTCGCCGAGATGGGCCACGGCATCAAGAACCGCATCTCCCACAGGGGCAGGGCTATCTCGGCGCTGGTGGCGCACCTGGCCGAGGCGTCGCACGCCCCTGCGGTGAAAGAGGGCGAGTAGGCGATGAGCCGCTGGTGGTACCGTCGGCCCGAGGAGGGCGATGATGGCACGGGTGCCACCCCTGCGAAGCTCGACGCGCGGCACGTTCTGAGGCGCCTCGGGCTCTTCTTCCTGCCCATCGCCATCGTCGTCGCCTGGGTGGTTGTTCTCTACGAGGCGCTGACCAGGGAGGAGTTCCTCATCGTCGGGTCCCTGATGTTCCTCTACTTCCTCACGCCGATAGGCAAGTACCTGCTCATACCTGGCGCGCTGCTGGTCGGGATTCCCGGAACCGAGTGGCTGGGCATCGAGGAGGAGCTACCCGGATTGCGCGATCTCCATGGGGACTCCAATCCCATGGGGGATATCTTGCTGGTGGGCGTCTCGGTGGCGTTCATAGACATCATGTGCTCGATGTTCCTGGTCAATAACTTCGACATCCTGCAGAAGATTCCGGTCATGGGAAAGTGGCTGCGGAAGCTCGAGGAGAAAGGCGCGGCCAGGCTCCGCAGGAAGCGCCAGGGCGAGGAGATGGCCTTCGCTGGCCTCACGGGGTTCGTCACTCTCTCAGTCCAGGGCAGCGGCGGAGTCATGGCGACCATCCTCGGGATGATGGCAGGGATGCGCGGGCGCCTCGTCTTCGCGGCCATCAGCGTCGGCTCGCTGGCGGGATGCCTCGCGATATCCGCGGCGAGCTACTACGCCGGCGGGGCGATATTGGACTCCTTCGGTCGCCTCGTCGTCGAGGCGCTGGGCTATACGATACTGGCGGGGGTCATCGCCTACTTCCTGTGGGACTTCTGGAAGGAGAGGAAAGCTGCGAATGCCGCCGCCAAAGCGCGTTGATTGAGCGGCGCTCCTTGCGAAGGCGGTTCGGGGCGAGCATTTTATAGCCCGAGCCGATGGTAGAACGGGGAACATCGATGCTCTGCTACAAGTGCGCGAAGGAGGGGAAGGAGATGCCGGCGGTCGGAATATGCGTCGTCTGCGGCATGGGGCTGTGCATCGACCACGTGCGAATCGCCCACGTGACGTTCACCGAGATTTCCGGGCTGGAAGGCGGAGGGACCGCGTTGCTGGGCCTCGGCGGGCGCGCCGAGCGAAAAGCCCCGAGGTTCCTCTGCGACGAGTGCTACGTCGGCGTGGCCCAGTCGATGGCGGAGAGGCAGAAATCGGAGGTGTGAGATGTTTTGCAACCAGTGCGAGCAGACGGCAAAGGGGACGGGCTGCACCGTCAAGGGCGTGTGCGGCAAGGACGAGGACATGCAGAGCCTGCAGCTGACGCTGACCTACGGGCTGAAGGGCATCGCGGCCTACGCGTACCACGCCAGAGAATACGGGGCGCGAGACGAGCAGGTGGACGCATTCATGCACGAGGCACTTTTCAAAACGCTGACCAACGTGGATTTTGACCTTAACGACCACGTCAAGCTGGTCCTGCGGGCCGGCGAGATGAACCTGCGCGCCATGAGGATGCTGGACGAGGCGACGCTGACGCGCTTCGGAACGCCCGGGCCGGTCGAGGTCCAGACCGCGCGGAAGGCGGCGCCCGGGATTTTGGTCTCCGGCCACGACTTCCTCGACCTTGAAGCCCTGCTGAAGCAGACCGAGGGAACTGGAATTATGGTCTACACGCACGGCGAGATGCTGCCGGCGCACGCCTACCCCGAGCTCCGCAAGTACAAGCATCTGGCCGGCAACTGGGGCTCCGCCTGGCAGAAGCAGCGCACCGAGTTTCCAGAGTTCGGCGGACCGATACTCATCACGACCAACTGCGTCATGCAGCCGCTGGACACGTACAAGGACCGGCTCTACACGACCGGAATCGTCGCCGTCGACGGCTGCAAGCACGTCGAGCGGGCGGATTATAGCGCGGTGGTCGAACACGCCAAGAAGATTGGCGCGCTGCCCGAGAAACCCGGCAAACCGCTGACGACCGGGTTCCACCACTCGCCGATACTCGCTCTGGCACCCAAGATAATCGAGGCCGTGAAGGCGGGAAAGATACGAAGGTTCTTCCTCATCGGCGGCTGCGACGGGGCCAAACCCGGGCGCGACTACTACACCAAGCTGGCCGAGATGGTCCCGAAGGACTGCATCATACTCACGGTCGCTTGCGGCAAATACAGGTTCAACAACCTGGACTTCGGCGACATCGACGGCATCCCGCGCCTCCTCGACCTGGGCCAGTGCAACAACAGCTACAGCGGAATACTCGTCGCGTCCGCGCTGGCGGACGCCTTCAAGTGCAGCGTGAACGAGCTACCCCTGTCGTTTGTGCTATCGTGGTACGAGCAGAAGGCGGTGGCGATACTGCTGACGTTCCTCCATCTGGGCGTGAAGAACATCCGCATCGGGCCGTCGCCACCGGCGTTCATCTCACCTAACGTGCTCAAGATACTGCAGGACAACTACAACCTGATGCTCATCGGCGAACCTGAGAAGGACCTGGAAGCGATGCTGGGCGGGAAGTAATCGACGGGTTACCCCTTCATCGAAGCAGTCGGCGCACCATCTCAATTCGAAGTTGGAAAGCACGTCTCAAATCGCCGGAGGCGCCGCCGGCTGAATCGGTGCTCCGCACTTCGCGCACGGTTGCGTCGCTGCGCAGTACCGATGGTGCTCCGCGCCGCAAGCCTGGCACCAGACGATTTCACCCGAGAACTTGCGCCCGCATCGCACGCACCGCGGGGCTTCGTCGACGAGCATCACCAGCGCGACGATGAACGCCACGTCGCACGCCACCTGGAAACCGAGCCATACCCTGTCGTCCTCCCAGGGCTCGAGAGAGCCGGGCTCTCGCGTCGCGTCTATCCCCCACAGAAGTTCGGTCTCGGTGAAGTCCCATGAATCTGACGAGACTGGCTCGGCGTTCACCGCCACTCCCCCCAGGTGGAACGAGCCGAGCGGGTCGGCGACCACCCAGAATCCGCCCGCGTCCTCGATGTACGAGAGCGCGAGGTCCGCGCCGTAGTACGCCGTGATGGCAGAATCCGCTGCGCCCGTCTTCGTTCCGACCCAGACGGCTGCGAAGGCGTGCTCGTCGATGAGGTAGACACGCGGCGTCCCGCCCAATTGCATGACCATTTCGCAGATGAGGAGCGCGAAGTCCTCGCAGTCCCCGCCCCGCATCTCCAGGGTATCGCCCGGCGCTTGCCAGTCGTCCTCTCCCTCCGGCTCCGAGACGTACGCGATGTTGTCAGCGGTCCAGTCAAACACCGCGCACAGCTTTTCGAACGTGAGGTCCCCCGCGAGGCCGTCCGTCGCCTCGGCCAGGGTATCCGCGGCGGCCGGCTCCTCGTCCTCGACGAGCCGATTGACGCGGTCGTAGTATCTGTATTCGTTCGTGCTGCGCGAGTATTCCGACGGCTCGGCTGGCTCGCTCACCGGAAGGGTTCCCTCGTGAAATTCCGTCCATATGTCCCCCGCGGTGCCGAGGTAACGCCACGCGGTCCCCTGCAATATTAAGATTTGAAGCGAGATTTGGTACTCCTGCCGGGACGAGAAGGGAGGCCCCGGGAGCCAGACAACTCCTAGATCGCCGACTTCGCCGCCGCTGACCGGCATGCTGAGCTCCTTCTCCACGATGCCGCCGAGCCACACGACGCGCTCGCTCACGACATGGAGTTCCCTGTCGCCCCGAGTGTTGTTCAGCATCACACGCAGCGCGCCCCCGTAGCCCACGTAGATTCCGTGCGTCTGCACGTCAACGCCTATCTCGAAATCTGAGGACTGGTAGCCGACCGCCAGCATCGGGCCTTCAGCGCCCGCCGGCTCGGACGACGGTTCGGAGAAAGCGTCGGGGCCGGGCCGCTGCGGCTCGGTCGTCAGGGCCCATGCTATCATCACGATGGAGAGCGCCAGCATCGCCGCGGCGAAAGCCGCGAAGGCCTTCCGGTTCATCAAGCGGTCGATGGCATCTATGACCATAAAGATTGTTCCTGACGGCGTCAAACAATGGTCCGGACGTGCTCTTCCCTGCATGCGCGGCACCTGCCGGTCTGCGACAGCGTCAGCCCGCCGCAGTCCGCGCACTCGATGAGCCCCGCAAGCCTGCGAGCCTTTGCCAGCAACCGCTCGTCATCACCAGTCATGTGCGGAAAAATGCCTCGTGGAGTAATAACCCGTTCCGTCCCGTTATCGCCGGCGATAGTCATCACGACCGGAAAAGTGTTATATCCGAGCGGGCCATCCGCCGCTCGAGGGCCCATGGGCTAGCTTGGTCTATACTTCGAGCTTTGGGAGCTCGAGACTCCGGTTCGAATCCGGATGGGCCCATCCGAATCGTCTTTTAGCGTAACGAGGATGGGGCCGTCCGGATAGGCCTAACGGTTTGCGTCGATTTCCAACGGGGAGTTAGGCCGTATCCGGATGGGCTGCAATTAAGATGCTCTGGCCAGAAAAACGATTATAAAGGTTTTCTCTCTCCCTCACGTCGGCAGCGCCGTCCGCTTGACGCCTCCGGACGGGGCCGTCGGGTCCGGCGTTTTAACGTCTGGGCCAGCTCACTGCTTTCCCGTCGCCCTCGTCAGCTCCGTGACGTTCGACTTGGTGAAGAAACCGTCGAACCCGCCATAGCGGTGGATGTACTCGTTGACCAGGAGCGTGCGGGGCGAGTGCGCGGAGAAGGTCTGCTTGAGCCCCTCCGCAGGCGAGCCCAGCAGCTTGGAAAGGAACTTCATGCCCCCGGCCTTCAAGGCCTCGAAAGTCTCGTCAATCTTCTCGGTGGAGAAAGCCATGTGGTGCACCCTCGTGCCGTAGTTGTTGATGAAGTTCTCCGTGGGACCTGGCACCTCCCCCTTCCGGTAGGGCTTGATGCCCGACGTGAAGACCATCGCGAACTCCCCCTCGGCGAGCCTCGCGACGTTCGTTATCGAGTTCAGCCTCTCGACGTATATGGCGAACTGGAAGTCGAAGTTGGTCAGGCGCATGAAGTCGAGTATCGCCTCGTCCCTGTCGGCGGCCCTCACCCTCGTCGCGGTGTGGTCGAGGAATCCTATGTTCTTAAGATGCGACGCATCGGGCTTGTCCAGACCTATGTCCAGTTCCCGGTCGTCCGCCCCTCGGTAGCTCCCTCCGCGCTTCCGCCTAGCGACCGCCACCGAGGCGCCGGTGCACTTAGACGGCACCGTTTCAACGAACACGCAGTCCCCAGCGTCAGCCGGCTCGTCCGAGGTGAAGCGAACGCCCCTGCCGGACTGTATCTCGAAATACCTTTCCACGTCCTTGGTCGCGAATCCGAACGCCTCCAGTCTGGTGGATGGAAGGTGCGCAGATTTCGGGGCATTGTTGTAAGGCGCGAACGGGTTCTTTCCCTTCGCCCTGGTGGTCAGAAGGATGTCCGCCGAGCCCCTGCGCCGGAGCACGCACGTGGAGCCGGACTTCCCCTCGAACGCCTCCGCGACGTCGTATCCCGTGTTCACCAGCAGCTCGCCGGCGGCGGACGCGAGGTTACCATGTTCCACGTTTATCCTCACGAACTCCAGCCCCCCGACGAGGCCGTCCAGGCCGAGCGCCTTCCGCTCCCCGACGACCTGCGGGACGGACTTCTTGAGGTACGCGTCGCTGTTCTTGAACGGGCGGGCGCCGTTACCGGCATTCGCCTCCGTCTGGCCCGGCTCTTGCTTGTCCCCGTCGCTCACCCCTCGCTCCATTGCAACCACGGCGAACCATCGCGGGGGTGGGATATAGCCGTTTCTGCTGAAAAAATGAAAGGAAAGGTAAAAAGGGTTTTCATCGCCTCGCCTACTGTTGCGGCGGCTGCTGCTCGTACGCGGGCTGCTGGCCGACGATGACCGGGGCGTTCTTCTTGCGCCTCGGCACCCAGTTCTTGCGCGCCCAGACCAAGACGATGACGATTATCGCCACGAAGCAGACGATGCCGACCAGCATGAGCACGAAGTATAGGTTGCCCAGTGCGGAGCCGCCCATCCCGTTCGACTTGATGGCGATGTCGTAGTACGTCTCGGACGAGGACGGGCCGTATCCGTACGAATCCACGTAGCTGATTCCCAGGCTCACCTGGTAGACGTGGCCGCCGGACATGTCCTCGTTGGAGCGCATCTTGATGACGACGGTTATGTTGTCGCCGGGACCGATGTCCGGGAGGACCATCGGCGAGACCAGCGGCACCGGCGCCTCTAGGTCGCCGTTCTCCTCGGAGTTGCCCGTCCCGGTTATTGCGTTGTTGGCGGACCAGAGGATGACGCCGCGGGCGGTGTCGTCGCCCTGGTTCTCTATCGTCAGGGTCAGGTCGAAGGTTGCGCCCGGGTTTATCTTAGACGGAGTGGACGAGGTTATCACGAGCTTCGGCCCGACGCCCATAATGGTTATCCTGGCCTCGACCGTGTCCTCGACGAATACGCCCATGTCGTCGTTGATGCCGCGTACGTTCACGGGCACCATGAATATCCCCATGTCAGCGTCGTCCATCAACGTCACGCGGAACGTGACGGAGTAGCTGCTGCCGCTGTTGACGGTTCCGGGCATGACGACTGGCTCGGACTCGGCCGCCGTCGGGTCGACGGCGTTGAGGAACGGCGAGTCGGCGTCGTTCGTCACCATCGTCAGCACGACGTTCGTGTAGTCGATGTTGCCGTAGTTCTGGAGCGTGACCATCACGCCGTTGTCGATGAGCTGGCCGCCCGTCGAGAGTTCGGTGACGCTCGTCAGGGAGAAGTCAATCGCGTCGTCCGCGACGTCGAGCATGACGAACGGTCCGGCCACGGTGCTCTCATCCGATGTCAGTGTGAATCCGTATCCGTTCATGACGACATGCGGGGCGCATGGGCTGCCGGTCCACCACATATCGACGGTCCTGTAGCCCATCTCGTCCGGGTCGTAGTAATAGCCATCGAAGCCGAACATCAGCTTGTGGAGCCCAGCGGGGATGAAGGCCGCGAAGCCGACGGTCATCGGCACGTCGATGGACTCGCCGACGTCGAGGTCTCCGACCTCAACCCAGGCGTAGCTGACGGTCGAGTCGCCCTCCCAGTGGTCCGCTGGCACGAAGGTGAACTCGCCGCTCGCATCGTCGACGAAGAGGTTGATGGAGAACAAGTCCACCGTGCCTGTATTCGTGACGGACAGGATGAAGTCGACGGAGGTCGTTCCCTGGTCAATCGCGGTCACGGTGGTCGTCGTGCCGAGCATCGCCAGGTTACCGACCATGAACGTTATTTCACCGTGTTCGGTGCATGTGACCATGTCGTCATTCGTGTATTCTATCAAGTAAGTTCCTACGTAGATGCCAGC
>DAIRED010000056.1:0-10366 GCA_036795795.1 Thermoplasmatota archaeon
ATCGTCGCAACGGGACCAGCCACGATGCTGACAACGGCGGAATCGCTCTTCGAGCCGTTGGTCGCGGTAACGATGCCCGTTCCCGGGTAGGTCCTCGCGATGAAGTATCCGCTGGTGTCGACCGAGCCGACGTTGGTCGACCAGGCGAAGGCCACGCCAGGGATGATGTTGTTGTAGATGTCACGCGCTGTCGCGGCGAATTGCTGCCCTGTTCCGACCTCCAGGGTCACGGGGTCAGGGACGACCGTGACGTGATGGAATGGGCCTGGGGTGAGGGTGACGGAAGCCGAACCGGAGACTCCGCCCGACGTGGCAGTGACCGAACCGGTCCCCGTCGTCAAGCGCGCCGTGAAGAATCCGCCAGAAGTCACCACGCCGACGTCCGTCGTCCAAAAGAATGTTGCCCCGGCGATGGCGTTGTCGAATGCATCGTATGCCGTCGCGGAGAATGGCTGGGTTGTGCCAACGGCGAGGGACACGGGGTCGGGCGAGACGATGACGTGGTCTACTGGTCCCGGGACGACGAACACGGTTGCCTGGCCCGTCGCAGAGCCGTTCGACGCCGCGACGGTGCCGTTGCATAGGGTCGTCGGGACAGTCAGCTCCCCGTCCTGGGCGATAGAGCCGATGGTCGTCGACCAAACGAGGGTCGCGCCTACGATCGCGTTGCCGTAAGCATCGAAGGACGAGGCCGTGAACGTCGTCGAGCCGCCCGCGGGCACCGACACGTTGCTCGGAGAGACGATTATCGTGGCGACTGGACCTGGCGTGACGGTGACGGCTGCATCGCCCCAGACCGCGCCAATGGTCGCCCTGACGTAACCGACCGTCGCGACCGTTCCGGCGGTGAATAGGCCGCCTGAGGTGACGGTGCCGACATCTGTGGTCCAGGTGAATGTCGTGTCGGTTATTTCGTTTCCATATGCATCGTAAGCGGATGCAGAAAACACCTGGGAGCCATCGACAGCCACAGAAGCCGCGGAGGGCGCGACCACTATGTAATCCATCGCGCCAACTATCACGGTTACAGATGCCGTGCCAACGAAAGATCCGTTGACCGCCCAGACGCTCCCGCTTGCGGGGGAGGTCTGAGCCACGAATGCTCCAGAGGGGTCAATCATCCCGACGTCGGTGCTCCACTCGAACGCTACCCCGGGGATTGTGTTGTCGTGGACATCGTACGCGACCGCGGAAAACGATTGCCCATCCCCCACCGCAACCGAGGCCGATGCGGGCGATATTGTGATGTGATGGACCGCGCCGGGTACGACGTGGACTGTGGACGAACCTGAGACCGAACCGTTGCTCGCCATCGCGATTCCGTCGCCGACGACGGTCTGCGCGAAGAACGTTCCAAAGGCATCGACGGAGCCGACATTAGTCGACCAGAGGACACCAGCTCCAGTTACCAAGTTGTCATAAGCGTCGAACGACGCTGCCGTGAATGACATCGATGCGCCAGCGACGACCGTCGCGGGGTCGGGCGAGACGACGATGCTCGCTACAGCGCCGACGATGACGGTGACCGTTGCAGAGCCCGAGACGGAGCCGTTGGCGGCGCTCACCGTGCCAGCTCCGGGAACTGTCATCGACGTGAACAGTCCTGACGCATCGACCGAACCGACATCAGTGGACCACGAGAAACCGACTCCGGGCACAACGTTGCCGAAGGAATCGTACGCGACCGCCGAGAATGGCTGGTTATCGCCGACGACGACGCTTGCAGCTGGTGGCGAAACAACGATGTGATGCACCATGCCAGGCACTACAGCCACGCTGGCATCGCCGCTGAACCCGCCGCACGAGGCGGTCACTGTCCCGGCTCCGGGAGTCGTCTGCGCGCTGAACAGGCCTGCAGAGCTCACTGTGCCGACATCGGTCGTCCACGCGAACGTGTCGTCGCCGGACCTCGCGTTGCCGAGAGAATCGAAGGCCGTTGCGACGAACTGCTGCGAACCGCCGACAGCCACCGTTGCTGTTGCCGGCGAGACCAAGATGTGGTCGATGGGTCCCGGGACGACGTTGACCGTCGCCGAGTAGTTCACGGTGCCGTTGGAGGCGGTCACGACACCGATGCCGGGAACGGTCTGGGCCGTGAATACACCAGCGCTCGTGATCGTTCCCACGTTCGTCGTCCAGACGTACGATACACCGGTCGCGATGTTGCCGTAGGAGTCGAAGGACAATGCCGAGAACGGGCGCGACGTTCCGACGGGGACCGTCGCGGGGTCGGGCAGCACGAGGATGCTCGCCACGGCGCCCGCTATCAGGTTGACGATGGCCGAGCCGCTGACCGTTCCGTTCGTCGCGGTGACGACGCCGAGCCCTGCCAACGTCCTGGCGGTGTAGAATCCGGAGGAATCGACCGCGCCGATGTCCGTCGTCCAGGTGAAGACGACGCCAGGTATCTGGTTGTTGAAGTGGTCGTAGGCCACCGCGGAGAACGTTCGCGAACCGCCGACCACGATGGAAACCGGGTTCGGCAGCACAGTGATGTGGTCTATGGACTCGAGGATGACGGTGACCGATGCGGAATCCGAGACCGTGCCATTTGTGGCGTTGACCGTTCCGGAGCCTGGAATCGTCTGAGCCGTGAACGAACCTGACGACAGCACGGTGCCGACGTCCGTCGTCCAGGCGACGACGGCGCCAGGGATCAGGTTGTCGTGCTCGTCATAGACTGCAGCAGTGAACGCGACTGCTCCGCCCACAGCGACGGTGACGGGGTCGGGGCTGACGACAATTCTACTGGCCGGTCCCGGGAGCAACGTCACCGAGGCAGCGCGGCTCGCGGAGCCGTTGACGGCAGACACGTGGCCGGTCCCGGTCACAAGCCTTGCGATGAAATATCCGGAAGCGTCTATCGAGCCCACGTCCGTCGTCCAAGCAAAGCCGACGCCTGATACTACGTTGTTGTATGCGTCGAATGCTATGGCCGAGAACGACTGCGAGGAGCCGACGACGAGGTAAGCGGGGTCTGGCATCACTACGATGTGGTCAACCGGGCCAGGCACGACGTTGACGATGGCCGAGCCGGAGACCGAGCCGTTTGTTGCGGTCACGAGCCCGCTCATCGCGACCGTGGTCGCTATGAGGTGGCCAGAACCGTCTATGGTGCCGACATCCGTCGTCCACGCAATGGCCGCTCCAGGAATGACGTTATTGTAGATGTCGTATGCTGTCGCCGTGAAAGACACAGAGCCGCCCGCAGGGACGGTTGCTGTCGCCGGAGCGACGATTATGTGATGGACCTCCGGGTTCACGACTTCGACGGCGGCGCTTCCCGTGATGGTCCCGTTGGTGGCGTTGACTGTCCCAGTAGATGGCGTCCCCTGCGCTGTGAATGAGCCAGCGGCGTCGATCGTTCCGACGTCCGTGGACCAGGCGAACACGACCCCGGAGATGACGTTGTTCGATGCGTCGTAGGCGATGGCGGTGAAGGTCTGGCTCTGCCCCCTGATGACAGTGGCTGGGTTCGGAGCGACAAGGATGTGGTCCACCGCCGCCGACACGACATACACGTCGACGGTGCAGGTTGCCGACCCGCTCGTCGCGCTCACGTACCCCGTCGCCGGCGTGGCCTGGGCGACGAAAAGGCCGCCCGTGCCCACGACGCCGACATCCGTCGTCCAGCCGATGGGCGCACCCGGCACGGCGTTCCCGTACGAGTCGTAGGCGACAGCGGTGAACTGGACGATGCCGCTGACGATTATCGTGAGGTTGACTGGCGAGACGACCACGTGGTCGACAGGGCCGACGAGAACGTCGACCTGAGCCGAGCCTGAGACGCCGCCGTAGGACGCCGTGACCGTCCCCGAGCCCGGCGTCGTCATCGCCAAGAAACTGCCTGCCTGGCTCACGGAACCGACGTCCGTCGTCCAAGTGAAGTTGACGCCCGCGACGGCGTTGTTGAACTGGTCGTACGCCGTGGCAGAGAATGCCTGCGCGCCGCCGACTACGATGGAAACGGGGGTCGGGAGGACGACGATGTGGTGTATGCTGGCTATGGCGACGGTCACGTTCGCCGAATCGGAGACAGAACCGTTCGTCGCCGTGACGAACCCGACGCCCGGGGTCGACTGCGCGATGAACTGGCCGTTCGCGAGAACCGTTCCGACGTTCGCGGTCCAGGCGAAAACGACTCCGGTTTTCAGGTTACCATGGGCGTCGTAGGCCGTCGCCGTGAAGAGCACAGTGCCGCCGACGACGATCGTCAGGGGGTCGGGGCTCACTACTATGCTGCTGAGTGGTCCTGGCAGTACGTTGACCGTGGCGGTGCAGCTCGCCGAGCCGTTCGCGGCCGTCACGCTTCCGGTTCCGGAGACGTATCCTGCTGTGAAGATTCCAGCCGCGCTGACCGTCCCGAGTGCCGCCGTCCAAGCAAACCCGACGCCTGAGACTACGTTGCCATAGACGTCGAAAGCGATCGCTGTGAATGTTTTGGTTGCACCGATGTCCACCGAAGCCGGGTCGGGTATGACGACGATGCTGTGCACCGCGCCGGGCACCACGTTGACCGTGGCCGAGGCGGATATGGTACCGTTCGAAGCGGTGACGACCCCCAAGCCGGGGATGGTCGAGGCAGTGAAGCCGCCAGTCGAGTTCACGATTCCGACGTCGGTGGACCAGATGAACTTGACGCCAGGGATGACGTTGTTGAACGAATCGTACGCCGCGGCGACGAACTGCCTCTGGGCTCCCACCGTAACCGTTGCGGGGTTTGGCGTAACGATAACGCGGTCGACGACGACCGACACGACCGATACCGCTGCCGAGCCAGAGATGGTTCCGTTAATGGCGGTAACGACACCGCTCCCCGGGGTGGGCTGCGCCGTGAGGAGGCCGGTCGGGGACATTGTGCCGACCGTCGTGGTCCAGACGAAGCCGATGCCGAATATGACGTGGTTGAATTCATCGTACGCTGTGGCGTAGAATGCCTGGTCCGCTCCTACGACGACCGTCGCGGGGTTTGGCGATACGGTTATCGTGTGAACTGCTGGGAGCACGACGTTCACCGTCGCGTAGCCGGTTATCGTTCCGTTCGTCGCGCTGACCGTTCCGACGGCCGGAGAACCCTGGGCAGTGAAGGAGCCGGTAGCATCGACGCCGCCGACGTTCGTGCTCCAGGCGAAGCCGACGCCGGCCAGCACGTTCCCGTATGCGTCGTAGGCGTTGGCGTTGAACTGGAGCGCCCCGCTGACGACGATGTAGACCGGGTTCGGCGTGACCAGTATGTGATGGAGCTGGCCCGCGACGACATCGACAGTCGCCGAGCCCACGACCGAGCCGCTGGTCGCCCTGACCCAGCCGGTCGCTGGGGTGGACTGTGCCGTCATGTACCCCGTCGAGTTCACGAGGCCGACGTTGGTCGTCCAGGTGAAAGCCAGGCCGGCAATCAGGTTGCCGTAGGCATCGTAACCGGAGGCGCTGAACTGCGCGAAAGTGCCTACGACAACCGTCGCGAGATTCGGAAGCACGGTCACGTGGTCGAGCGCTCCGATGACAACGGTCACGCCCACGGACGCGATGGCGGCTCCCGAGGTCGCCGTTACCGTACCGGCATCCGGCGTGGTCTGCGCCGTGAGGAGGCCGGTAGGCGACACGGCGCCGACGTCCGTCGTCCAAGACACGGATGCTCCAGCAACGACATTGTTGAATGAATCGTAGACGACGGCTGTGAACTGCCTGGTCCCGCCGACTGTGACAGTTGCCGTCAATGGCGAGATGACCAGGTGGTCGGGGGCTCCCACGACGACGCTCACGTTCGCCGAGCCGCTCGTGGTTGCATTCGACGCCGTCACGGTTCCCGCGCCGGGCACGGTTTGAGCCGTGAAGATGCCGCCGGCCGACACCGAACCAACGTCCGTCGTCCAGGTGAAGACGATGCCGGCTAGGGCGTTCCCTGAGGAGTCGTACGCGGTGGCGGTGAATGTCTGGGCGCAGCCCACGGTCACCGTCGCTGGGTCCGGGGTCACGACGATGTGGTCCACCGCAACAGCCATGACCGTGACGTTCGCCGAGCCAGATGTCGCGTCTATGGACGCAGTCACGTGGCCCGAGCCGGGGGATGCCTGCGCGACGAGGAGGCCGCTCGAGTCGATTGCACCGACGTCGGCGGACCAGGTGAACGTGGCTCCTACGATCTCGTTGCCGTAGGCATCGTAGGCCGAAGCCACGAACTGCACGGCGCCGTTGACGACGACGTTGACCGAGGCCGGGCTCACGACGATGTTGTTCAGTGGTCCCGGGACAACCTCGACCGAGGCCTCTCCGGAGACGACTCCCGACGTCGCGCGCACCCACCCGCTGGCAATCGCCGTCTGCGCCGTGAATGTGCCTATGGCGTCCACGGAGCCGACGTTCGTCGTCCATACGATGGGCGCGCTCGCGATGACGTTTCCGTACGAGTCGTAGACGGTAGCTGCGAATGCCTGCTGCGTGCCTGCGACGGCCTGGACCGGGTTAGGCACCACCATGATGTGGTCGGCAGGCCCGATGACGACAGTCACGGCCGCGCTCGCCACGACCGAACCGTTGGTCGCCGTCACCGTTCCCGCGCCGGGCGCGGTCTGGGCGGTGAAGGAGCCGAGGCCGTCGACCGACCCCACGTCGGTCAGCCAGGTCAAGCCAGCTCCAGGTATTGGATTGCCATATGAATCGAAAGCAGCAGCGGTAAATCCTACGTGCCCGCCCACGGCGACCGTCGCGTTGGCCGGGGTCACTATGATGGAGGCGACCGCACCGGGAACGACGTGCCCCGTCGCCGAGCCCGATACGGAACCGTTCGCGGCGGTGACCGAGCCCAGCGTCGGCGTGGTCTGGGCAGTGAGGATTCCGCCAGCGCTTATCGCGCCGACGTCCGAGGTCCAGGTGAAAACCACGCCAGCAACGACATTGTTGAACCTGTCGAAGGCCACGGCGGTGAAGACCTGCGCCGCGCCGACTTGCACGTACGCGGGGTCCGGCACGACGGCGATGTGGTCGACGGCTCCAAGGGTGACGGTCACCGATGCTGAACCGGAAACGGAACCGTTCGCTGCGGCCACGAAGCCGCTCCCGGGCGTTGTCTGGGCGACGAAGTTGCCGCCCGCGCCAATCGTTCCGACATCGGTCGTCCAGGCGAATCCGACGCTGGGTATGACGTTGCCGTACGAATCGTATCCCGCGGCGGAGAATGACTGCGCGTCCCCGACCGCCACGGTCGCGGAGGCGGGGCTCACCAGGATGTGGTGAAGCGGGCCGTGGGTTACCGTCACGGTCACGACCTTGCTCACGGACTTGTTGGTGGCGGTCACCTGGCCGACTGCGGGAGACGTCTGGGCGGTGAAAAGCCCTGTTGCCAGAATGGCTCCGACGTCCGTCGTCCAAGTGAAGACAGCCCCGGAAATGACGTTGTTGAAGTAATCGTATGCGACAGCCGTGAATTGCTGGGAGCCGCCGACCGTTATAGTCAGCGGGTCTGGCACGACTGCTATGTGATCGACACCCCCCAGGACGACGGTGACGTTCGCCTGCTTGGACACCGAGCCGTTCGTCGCAGTGACCTTGCCCGTTCCTGGTACGGTCTGGGCCGTTAAAAGTCCGGTGGAGGTTATCGAGCCCACGTCGGTCATCCAGGAGAAAGTCGCGCCTGGGATGGCATTGTTGTAGATATCGCGGGCAGTCGCAACGAACTGCAGCGTCTGGCCGACACCGACGGTAGCGGGGGAGGGAGTTAGCGTGATGCTGATGATTGGTCCCGGAAGGACGGTGACGTCGGCGCTCCCGACGACCGAGCTGGCCGTCGCCCGCACCCATCCAGTCCCGGTCGCGGTCTGCGCCGTCAGGAGGCCAGCCGAGTTGACGACGCCGACGTTCGTGGTCCAGATGAACGAGACTCCGGTGACGGCGTTGTCATAGGAGTCGTACGCCACCGCCGTGAACTGGCGGGACTGGCTGACGACGACAGTCGTCGGGGTGGGCGCGACCGCGATGTGGTGGACCGCGCCGAAGGTGACCTGGACGTTGGCGACGCCGGTTACGGAACCGTTCGTCGCGCTCACGATACCGGAGCCAGGGACGGTCTGGGCCGTGAACAGCCCTGCGGCGCTCACGCTGCCGACGTTCGTCGCCCACGCAACGACCGCGCCTGCAACCAAGTTGCCGTAGGAATCGTAGCAGGTCGCCGCGAACGTCTGCGTGGTGCCGACGGCCAAGGTCTTCGATGGGGGAGACAGCACGATGCTGCTCACGGCACCGGGAACGACAAAGACTGTCGCCGAGCCCGTCACGGTGTTGTTCCTCGCGGTGACGCTGCCCGTCCTGGGCGTCGTCTGCGCGGTCAACGCCCCAGCGGAGCTCACGTTCCCGGCGTTGGTGGTCCAGAGGAACGCGACGCCCCCGATGACGTTGTTGAACTCATCGTAAGCCGTGGCCGTGAATGCCGCCGTCGCACCGACGACGACGGTCGCGGGGTTCGGCGCTACCGAGATGTGGTGGACCGGTCCCATCGTCACCGTCACGTTGGCGTGGCCCGAAATCGCAACGCACGTGGCAGTGACGGTTCCGGAGCCGGGGAGCGTCTGCGCGGTGAATTGTCCCGAGGTGTCCACCGAGCCAACGGTCGTGGCCCACGAGAAAGCGGACCCGCCCACTGGATTGCCGTAAGCATCGTAAGCCGTCGCCGTGAAGGTTTGGATGCCGCCGACCACGATGGTCAGGGGATTCGGCGCGACCGAGACCGAGGCCACGGCTCCGACGAGCACCTCCACAGTCGCAAATGCCGTTATCGTTCCGTTCGAGACAGTGACCGCTCCAGTTCCGGGCACGGTCATCGCCGTGAGATTCCCGAACGAATCGACAGAGCCAACGCTCGTCGTCCAGGAGAACCCCACGCCGGGAATCTCGTTTCCGAATTCATCGAACGCCCTGGCCGTGAAGGATGCTGTGCCGCCGACAACGACCGAGGCGCTGGTGGGTGATATCGTGATGTAATCGACGGGTCCCAGCACTATAGTGACCGTCGCAGAGTCGCTGACGTTTCCAATTGTCGCCGTCACAATCCCCGCTCCCGGTACTGTCTGGGCGGTGAACCGCCCGCTTCCATCGACCGAGCCTACATCGGTCGTCCAGGTGAAGCTGGCTCCAGCGATGACGTTGTCGAACGCGTCGTAGGCGGTGGCGGTGAACTGCCTCGTCGCGCCGACGGCAACGACGGCGCTGGCCGGCAAGACCTCGACCCTTTGAACGTTCCCGGCGGTGACCGTGACAGTGGCCGAGCCAGTCACGGTGCCGTTCGCCGCTGTGACCGCGCCCGTTCCCGGCGCCGTCTGGGCCGTGAAGAAGCCCGTCGCATCCACGCCACCGACATCGGTGGACCAGGCGAATCCGACGCCCGGAATCAGGTTGTTGTAAGCATCGTATGCGACCGCAGTGAATTGCTGGGAGCCGCCGACGGTGACCGCCGCTGGGTTCGGAGAGATGGCGATGTGGTGGACCGGGCCGAGCACGACGTTGACGGTCGCCGCGCCGGTGACGGCATTGATTCTGGCGCTCACGGTCCCCGAGCCAGGCACCGTCTGCGCGGTGAAGAGCCCCGTCGAGGTCACGATGCCCACGTCTGCGGTCCAGACGAACGTCGCGCCAGTTATCGGGTTGCCGTAGAAGTCGTAGGCCTGCGCGGCGAACTGCTGAGCCTCTCCGACCAGTACGGTCGCGGGGCTCGGCGTGACCGTTATTGTGCTGGCAGGCCCCGGGACGACGCTCACCGCCGCGGTGCCGTTGCACGTTCCGAACGTGGCGGTCACCGTGCCGTTGCCAGGCGAGGTGGGGGCGACGAGCTGGCCCGAGCTTCCGATGGTCCCGATGGTCGTTTGCCAGGTGAAGACCGCGCCCGGGATGATGTTGTTGTACTGGTCGTATGCGGTGGCCGTGAAAGTCCTTGACCCCCCGGCTGCTACCGTCGCCGGGTTCGGCGTCACCAGCACGTGGTCGGCCGCTCCGACGACCACGTCAATGGTTGCGAAGCCGCTCTTCGTGCCGTTGGCGGCCGTGACGAAGCCGCTCCCGGGCGAGGTTTGGGCTATGAAGTATCCAGTCGCATTGACCGAGCCGACACCCGTGGACCAGGTGAAGGCGACGCCCGCAATGGGGTTGTTGTAGATGTCGTACGCAGTCGCGGTGAACTGTCGCGAGGCTCCGACGGTGACGGATGCCAATGCGGGCGCAACGACGATGCTGCTGATGGCACCTTCGACGACGCTAACGTTGGCGCTGCCGGTGATCGAACCTGACGACGCGCTGACAGAGCCGACCGCAGGCGTGGTCATCGCTTCGAAGAACCCCGCGGAATCGACGGAGCCCACGTCGGTGGCCCCCGTGAATGCGG
>DAIRED010000057.1:0-10250 GCA_036795795.1 Thermoplasmatota archaeon
CTCGCGCCGAGCGGAAACACCGGAGCGCTCGGGTTCGCGAGCGCCGGTGCGAACGCCTGGACGGCGGACGTCGACGCATCCCTGGGCGGGGACTACACCTTCACCGTGACGGCGACGGACACGACCGCGCACGCGACGACGCGGAGCGTGAGCATTTCCAACGACGTGCTGGCGCCGAATGTGAACCTCACGGTCGAGACCTACCTCGGAACAAATGGAAACGTCATCAGCTTCGAGGGTTGGCTGTGGGTGAACGTCAGCGCGGACGAGCCGTTGAGCGGGGCGCCAACGATACAGTCCATCCACCGTACGAGCACCGGAGCCCTTTTGTTCGACACGACCGCTCCCATGACACAGAACGGAGAGAATTGGACCTACGCATTCGGAAACAACAGCAACTTCGAGGGAAGCTACTCGTTCCTCGTAACGTCAAGAGACTTGAACGGTAATACTGCCTGGACGAGAGCGTACGGCCTGTTCGACCGGTTCCAATCTGCAGGCGCCGGCAACAACGACGACAATTACTGGGAGAACTATACGGGCAATGGCTTCATCGATTTGCGTGTCAGGGTCGACGAGTACACGTACAAGGATTGCGAGGTCTACTTCCTGGCACTGCCTGGCGACTACAGGGCCAAGCCGGCCAACCACAGGCTGGCGGCCATGACTCCATACTTCAAATTCCACGTGACCACTCAGAGCGCGGACATCATGGATGTCGACCTGCAATTCTGGCCTTACATCTATTCGTATCAGTGGATGTGGGTGGGGAACTACCATACATACGCTTGGAGCGGGGGCGCATGGGTGCCGTCCGGTTTCATATTCGATTTCATGGACTACTGGGACAATATGATGCCTCCAGGGCACCGGGTCTTCCAGATGAACTCGACATACCGCAACGCCACGTCTTTGGGCTACTCCATCGCATATGATATGGGGATTTTTGCGGACGATACGGCGAAACCAGTCGCAACAACTCCGAAGATGCCTTCGGCGGGCTCCACATCCAACTCGCCTGTGACGTTCCGCTGGGATCCGAGCACCCAGAACGAGTTGATGTATGAAGACTGGTGGACCATTGGTGTATACTACTACTTTGACGACACACCTTCCCACTACGCGGTCCAGGTGGACGACAACTCAGGGTTCTCCAGCCCCGACCAGTACCTTTCCGAAGGAGGGTCCACGAGCCTCATCGCGAGCCTCACGAACGGTGCGAGATACTGGCGCGTGACGCCCGTCAGCGCCTCAGGCCAGGTGAATTGGAGCGCGGCGGTGCAGTTCACCGTCGCTGCACCGACAAACCCGGCTCCCGTCGCCTGGGCCATCGGCTGGCAGAACTGGAGCGCGGGCGCCGAGGTTCCGCTGATAGGATACTACACGGATTCGGACGCGCGCTACTTCGACTGGGACTTCGACGGCGACGGGACGTACGACTACACCACGAACCTGAGCGCGTCGGTCGGTCACGTTTACACGATTCCGGGCGTCTACCACGTCTCGTTCAGGGTGCGGGACTGGATTGGCCAGTCGGCGACCACGAGCACCTACGTATTCGTCGGGCCGGTCGGCGAGCGCGACGCCGACGGGGACGGCGTCCAGAACAACGACGACGCGTTCCCGAACGACCCCGCCGAGTGGGTCGATAACGACGGGGACGGGACCGGGGACAACGCCGACCCAGACGACGACGATGACGGCTTCACCGACGTGGTCGAGGGGCAGGCTGGAACGGACCCGCTCGACGATTCGTCCGTGCCTTCCGACATCGACGATGATGGGGCGGCGGATGTCGTCGACGAGGACATAGACGGCGACGGCTGGAACAACACCGACGACACCTTCCCGCTCGACGACTCGGAATGGACCGATTTCGACAACGACACCGTCGGCGACAACTCTGACGACGACATCGACGGCGATGGCGCCCTCAACCCTGTGGACGATTTCCCGCTGGACCCTGCTGAGACGACAGACACCGACGACGATGGCATCGGAGACAACGCCGACGACGACGTGGATGGGGACGGCACACCCAACGCCGACGACGAGTTCCCAACGAACCCGCTGGAATGGAGCGATTCCGACGGCGACGGCACCGGCGACAACTCGGATGGGGACATCGATGGAGACGGCGTGGACAATTGGGCGGACGACTTCCCGCTGGACCCTGCTGAGACCGCGGACTCTGACGGCGACGGGACCGGAGACGTGGCAGACACCGACGACGATGGCGATGGAGTCTCGGACGATTCGGACGCGTTCCCTGAGAACCCCGACGAGTGGAAAGATTCCGACGGCGACGGCATCGGAGACCACACCGATTCGGATATCGATGACGACGGCGTCGACAACTGGGCGGACGACTTCCCGCTCTATGCAGCAGAAACGACCGATTCAGATAACGATGGCATCGGCGACATCGCTGATGCGGACATCGACGGCGACAGCCACCTCAACGCGGACGATGCGTTCCCGAGCAACCCGTTCGAGTGGGCAGACCTCGATGGCGACGGCATCGGAGACAACACCGACCCGGACATAGACGGCGACGAAGCGAACAACTGGGAGGACGCATACCCTTACGACCCAGAGAGGAGCGAGCAGGCGACGGAAGCAGGGGACGACAACCCGATTGCCACCTCCTGGGCGCCAGTCGGGGCGATGCTGCTCGGAATAATGGCCCTGATAGTGGCCGTCGTCGCGCTGCTGAAGCGCGGGAAGAAGGAAGGCGGCGCTGCGTAAGGTGGCTCGAAGAGGCGCTAGCACATGCGCCCCAGCGTCCGCCATCAGACGATGAACAACATCGCGACGCCGACGATGGCTATGCAAGCTCCGGCTATCCCGCGCCAGCCCGTCCCCTGCTTGTATAGCAGCCAGACGACCGGGATGACCATCACTGGCATCAACGACATCAGCGTCTGCGCGACGCCCGTGAGGGCGAGCGATACTGCCACCATGGAGAGCCATACCCCGAGAAACGGCCCGGTTATCGCCCCGGAGAATGTCAGTCCGACGCCGCGCCCGTCTTTCGTGGCTTTGCGAATCTCGTGCAGGCGCCCGAATGCCAGAACGCCCACCCACATCGCCGCCGCGCCGACAATCATGCGCATCAGCGCCGCCGAGAGGGGGTCGAGGGGCTCGGCGCCCTCGATGCCCTGCATCCCGTATTTCGAGATGACCAGGCCGACCCCCTGGCACGCGGATCCCATCACCGCGAGGCCGTAGCCAATCGTTAGCTGGCGCTTCGTCAGCTCCTGGGGCTTGCCGTTCGCCCCGTCGTCGAGGATTGCCAGCATCACGCCGGACATCGTCACGGCGATTCCGGCCAAAGCCCAGGCGCCGATTTGCTCCCCCAGCATCGCGTAGCCGGCGACGGCTGCAAAGATCGGAGCTGTTGACATCAGCAGCACCCCCCGCCTCGGCCCGATGAGAACGAGGGCGCCGATGTACCCGATATCCCCCACGGCCAGGCCAATAAAACCGCTGAGGCCCAAGTAGAACCACTGGTCACCGGTTGCCGCCGGGAGGAGGGCGCCGAACCAAATCAGGTGCGCCGTTCCCAGCAAGCCCACGGCAGCAGATATTCGAATCGTGTTCACGCTGATTGCTCCGATGCGCTTTCCTGCAGCGGAGAAGAATATCGAGCACGCGGTCCAGAGCATTGACACGACCACGGCCGCGACGTTGCCCATCATCTCAGGTTCCATTTTCATTCACTCCGTGGCGCCACGCGTGCGACCGTCAAAGCTCCCGCCTGGCACGGCACCGATTCACCTGCCTTCTACCGCGCCGAGCGCCGCGATGCACTGGCCGGCGGAAATCCCGCCGTCGCCGCAGGGCAGCGAGTCGTGGAACACGGGTTTCAACCCGGCAGCCAGCACCGCGTCCTCGAAGTGCCTGCAGACGGGCAGCGAGTATGCGACCCCGCCCGTGAGACCGATGGAATCCAATCCCTCCTTTCGCGCGCCTTCCGCCGCCACCTGGACGAGCCCCTCCACCACGGCTTTGACGAACGACGCCGCGGCCGCGCACCGCTCGCTCTCGCTCCTCGGGCTCAGTTCGAACAGGCGCCTGAAGAGCGGCAAAGTTTCGACGGTCCCGTCCCTGACGACGGTTTCGAAATCGTACCTCGGCCTGCCCCGCTCGAGCAGCGGCTCCAGCCGCATCGCGGGCTCGCCGTCGTACGTGCGCTTCGAGCAAGCCCCCAGGTAGATGGAGAGAGCGTCCAGCACCCGCCCCGCGCTGCTCGTCTTCGGCGAATCGTATAGCGTCTTCTCGACCACTTCCGCCTCTGGACCGTCTAGCGCAGTCGCGTCGATTCCGAGCGAGAGCTGGATTCCGTGGAGGAACCTCGCTGGGTTTTCCACCGCAGCCTCGCCGCCGGGCAGGGGCAGGTACTCCAGATGACCGACTCGCTCGTATCCAGACGCCTCGCACAGCAAAACCTCGCCTCCCCAGGCTGCGCCATCGTCGCCATAGCCCGTCCCGTCCAGCGCGAGCGCGACCGCCTTCCGCGCGCCCGTCTCCGCCATCAGCGAGAGGCCGTGCGCCCAGTGGTGCTGGACCTCGACCAGCTTCGCGTCGTGGGCGCTGGCAATCTCCTCGCCCACGCGCCGCGTCGGGTACCTCGGGTGCAGGTCGACGGCGACGGCATCCAGCTTGCAGATTCCCCGAAGCCCCATGAGCGCCTCGGTCGCGCCTCGGTGAAACTCGAGAACGTCGTAATCGACCGTGTCGCCGATGTACTGGCTCGGCGTCAGCTTTCCGCCGGACGCCACGCAGGAGGTGACGTTCTCCCCAGGTCCGACGCCGAGAACCGTCCCGTCCATCCACACGCCCATTGAGCGCGGCACGTGACCCCGCGAGCGCCTGACGAAGAGTCGGTTCCGGCCGTAGAACTTGACCACCGAGTCGTCGCAGCGGTTGGCTATCTCCCTGTCGTGAAGTAGGTAGCAGTCGGCGCCGAGGCCGAACATCTCCCTGTTCTCCAGATGCATCGGCGCCCCCGGAGGGTTGGCTGAGGTCATGACGAGCGCGTCTGATTTAAGCGTGGAGAAAAGGACCTGATGGACTCCAGAATACGGCAGCATGGCTCCCACCGTGTCGAGCCCCGGCGACGCGTCATCGAACCAGGCGGCGTCCGCCTTCTTGCGCAGCAGGACGATGGGCCTGGACGGGGACGTCAACTCCGCCTCCTCGCGCGGGTCCACATCGAAAAGCGCCTTCGCCGTCCCGGTGTCGCGGACCATCACAGCGAACGGCTTGGCCTCGCGTTTGTACCATCTCCTGAAACGCCCGGATTCGGACGCGGCGCAGCAGAGGTGAGCGCCGCCCCACCCTTTCAGCGCGCCGAACTTGCCGACGTCCAGCAGCTTCGCGAATCCTGATATCCCGCCCGGAATCTGCCCGCCCCCCGGGTCGTATAAAGTGTAACTGGGACCGCACTCGGGGCAGCTCACAGTCTGGTGGTGGAAGCGCCTGTCCACCTCTTCGCCGTACTCGCCAGAGCATGACTGGCAAAGCTTGAACGGGGCCATCGCCGTCTTGGCGCGGTCATAGGGGGTGCCCCGCGCGACCGAGAAGCGCTCGCCGCAGTTGGTGCAGCTCGTGAACGCGTAGCTGGCCCGCCGGTCGCGCGGGTTCGCCATCTCGCGCAGGCAGTCGGGGCAGACCGCCGTGTCGGGCGGCATCTCCGCGCTTCCCGCCACAGCCTGGCTCTCCATGATGACGAAGCCGCGGTTCTCGGGCTCGCCTTGCGAGCGCTCGACCGAGTCGATGCGGGCCAGCGGAGGCAGCGCAACCTTCAACCTGGATATGAACGCCTCGTGGTCTCCGTCGACTACTATCTCTACTCCGCGTCCGTCGTTCCTGACGTGGCCGTTGAGTTTCATCTCGCGCGCGATGCGGACGACCGTTGGCCGGAAACCTACTCCCTGGACCACGCCGGCGATGCGGTATTTCATCGGCGCTGGATTATCGCGGGGTTATAGATAGATTCGCCCTCCACGCCTCACCAATTGACGAGCATCGATGCATCGCTCGTCGCATACACCCAATATCCCTCGCAGCACTTGAGAACTCGCGAGTCCGGCAGCAGCTCCGTGCGGTATTCGGCAGCGGCGCTGAACCCTTCGACCGCAGCGATGACTGTGCAGTAGCTCTTGAGGTCACCTACGGTGAACCAGGAATCATCTGCCGCTGGATACCCAATCAAATTCCACCCAGCCTTCAACGTCATGGTGGTGGCAACTTGGTCGCCACCGACCAAGTTCAGATATCCATCGCCAGCATCAGCCACGTACAGCCAGACGCCCATGGTGTTATCGACTGTTGCTAGGTCGTTCAGGGACTGCGCCCAGGCGGTATTGTATTGCTTCCATGGGTCCGCAGACGTGCTCGGATTGTACCACATCACCCTCGTCCAGACGACCCCGCCATCGTCATCCTGCAGGGAGTTCGGCAACGACACGTCGTCGGGGGCCATCGGGATCGAAATAAGGTTCCATCCCGCGATGACATGTATCGCGCACGATGCTCCAGTCGAGATGGTGAAGTTCCAGTAGTAGTTGAGCCAGTGATGGAAGCTGTCCTCAGCGGATATCCTGCACCGGACCAATTCGCCTGGCATGAAGCCCGCGTCGTGAGTGTAAAGAACTGCGAAACCGCCAGTTATCGCGGACCAATCATACCAGACTGCGAAATCCTGCACGTACAAACGCATGGTTGTCCGGACCACTCCGCCTGGATCGGTAACGTTCAGCGTTATCGTCGGTGTCGTGTCGGGCGTCGAGCCTCCCGGAACCGGGATGATCCCCCAAGCGACGGGGGGCGACAGGTCGATGAGGAAAGTCCATGTGAAGTCCAACAAGTTCTCGCTCATGTCACGGGCGACTATCCTGACCGCTACCGAGCCCTCCGCGTAATCCGCGCCGTGGGTGTAGGAGACATTGTAACCTCCTGGAATTGGAACGATGTCGTAGAAGACAGGGAAACCCCTCACGTACAGCCGTACTGTCGACTCGTTCACGGCGACATTGTCAGTCACGTGCACCCAGACAGTCGGGCGTGTCTCGCCAATGACGGCACCAATCACAGGGTGCTCGTTGGAGTGTTGCGGCGGCTCGGGGTCGTCGAAACCGAGCCAATTCAGTATTCGGTACATGAGAACAGCGCGCGTCGACATACCGTTGACGTCGGAAAAGTCGAAGGCGGAGTAGACAATCTTGTATATTCCGGTGTCGGCCTTTATCATCGCTGGGGTGCCTTCGCCAGCAAAATAGAACGATTGCGTTCCTGCCCCCACCGTCGCGCTTGAAGTTCCGTACCCCCATATGTTCGCGCAATAGTCGCCAGTGTGCGTCGACAGTGTCAACCCATTGCCTATCGGGTCAGCGGGAATTCCCGGGAGCGTCTGAACACCATTGACGAGTTCCAAGTACGAGGTGCAGAACCAAGTCTCGTACCACGCGGACCAGCCATTCCACATTGCATCGTAGCCCGCGAGGCTGCTCGAAACGTACATCTTGCCGCCGCTCGACAGGTAGGCGCTGACTGCATTTCTCTCGGCCGACGTGAAGCTCGTTTCGTAATCGTTACCAGTCAACCATATCACGACGCTGTACATAGCGAGATAGTCCGCCCCGATATTGCCGCTCAGGCTGACGTGCCAGGTATCGAATTCGTAGAGGTTGTCCGCCAGCGCCCACTCAAACCACTCCTCGCTGTCGATTCCCGTGTCGTCATCGACCACTAGTATCGGCGCAGCGTCGAGCAATGTGACTTCCGTTTCCATGTGGTTGTTCGTGAGGAATACCTCTCCGGGGACGGCCAGTGCCAATGCTGAAATCACGTGGAGCCCCTCCACAGCTGAACTCCAAGGGAAAGTGAGCGCAGTAGTGCCCCCGCTCGCGAGGGAGCCTATGATATGGCTCCCGACCAATATGGCTCCGTCGTAGAGCTCAACCGCGACATTGGTCTCGTCGGATGCACCCTGGTTGTGAACTGTCACGTTGATTTGCATCGGCACGCCGATGGTTCCGAACGAATTGACATCGATGGCCATGATGGCGATATCGTGGAGCGGTGTGATGACCGTCAGGTTCACCGGGACGACGACCTCGGGCTCGTCCGGGTCGTTGCTGGCGATTGTGATGTTGCCCTGGTAATATCCCGGTGTCAGGAGCGTTGCGTTAGCGATGACGTCGACCTCGAACGTTGCCCCCGGCGCAGCCATGCCGGTCGTGGGGGATTCCGACAGCCATCCTCCGGAAGCATCCGGCATCCATTCGAGGTAGCCGCGCACGAATGGCTCGATGAAGGACGCCTGGTCGGTGGCGTCAACCCTGCAGTTGATGTCCTGCCCGATCCATGTGAAGCTTCCGCCGCCCGTGTATTCCCTCACGGCGCAGATGTTCGTTGGTTCCGAATTCCCGCCGAGGAGCGTCACCCCGGCTGGCTGCGAGGCGATGAGGTGTGTCATGTGGTAGGTGTGCTCCTCCAAATTGTAATCGTACGTCGCGGGGACATACTGGGTTATCGGGTGCGCGTTCAAACTGACCCATTCGGGGGAGTCCGTGCTCATGTGCCAGCCCACCGACCCGTCGGTAGTGAGGTAGCTATTAAGGCTCGCAACGAAGGCGGGGAGTCCGCTGCCTCCGAAGACAATGACGTGACCTCCTTCGTCGATGAACGTCGAGAAGTCCGGAAGCGCCGAACCGCCATCCTGGCAGACGATTATCACGTCGTAGCCGCTGGTCGGGCAAGTGTCGCCGCAATCCGTATATGCATACCCCAGGGAGGAAAGCGCGCTCAGGATGTTTTCCGAGCCATCGATTATACCTCCGTTAGTCGAAACGGCTATATCGCCCACAGCTCCAGCCGACCCGACGTCGTCTGTGATGTTGAAATGCAGGTCCGCGATGCCTGTGTTCTCGATGGCCATCACGTCCTGGCCGAGGTCGCCGACCGCGAGCACGAAGTCGAATCCTCCTGGTGCGACGGTAATGTCCGGCACCGTCACGACCTCGACGAGCGTCCAGTCCTGGTTGTTGAACGTTATATTTTCTCCGGGGACAGGGACCGCGCATATCGAAAGGTTGTGTATGCCCGGCGAAGATGCCGTGTAATCGAAGCTTGGATAGGCTGAATCGCCCGACGCCAGGGATAAATACTGAATCTCAAGTATTGCGCCATCTTCGAGGAATAAAAGCTCAACGGTCGGTTCGTTGTACAACCCTAGATTGGTGATTGTCGCCGAGACTGGGGTCGTGCTCCAAAGCTCAACCTGGGCCGGCGCCGCTATGTCGTGGACGGTTATGTCGTGGTCAGGCGGAAGGACCGTGAAATACACAGGGACAATTATCTCTGGCTCGTCCGGGTCATCGCTCTGCACTGAGATGTTGGCTTGGTAGAAACCCGGAGCTAGCATCGATGCGTCCGCCGTCACCGTCACCGTCGTGTCGGTCCATGGCGCCGTCACTGCGGCGTTCGGCGATTCGGAAAGCCAGTTCGGGCTCGTGACCACCGTGTAATCTACGACGATGTTGTCGAGCTGGAATTGTCCAGGTCCGGCGTACGACTCTGGGACATCCCATTCGAAGCTTATCCGCACGTCGTCCCCGGCGAAATCGCTCAGGTCGACCACCCCAACAAGGTCACCGGTGTCATCAATTGCTGTCCCGACGGAGGCAACCATGATGAGGTCCGTCTGCATGGCCACTCCTCCGCCGACGGGTTCGATGTCCACCCTGAACGTCCTGCTCAGGGTTGCACCGTAGCTCGCTAAATCCCATCCTGCACGGTACTCGAAACTCATGAATGTCGTCCCGTATGGCAACGACATGTCTTGCGCCACCTGGATTGTTCCTGGCGTGCCTCCATCGAAGCCGTGCGAGGCTACCATGGTTCCATTCGTTGCCTCGACTTCGAAGAACCATCCCCAATACCCGGTCGGGACCACCAGCAGTGGGTCGAGGGGGTCGGCGAGATCGACGGCTATCCAGTCCGAGAAGTCGCCCGCCTCGAAGCTGGGATTGAGCATCGGGTTACCTCCCGCGCTTCCCGAATCCAAATCGTCCGAGATGTCTGAGTATAGGTCGGCATATCCATCGTTGCCTATCGTCATGCTGTCTTGCACTGCCGTTCCAGCCACTGCGGTGAAGTTGAAAGATGGGGGTACGACCCAGATGTCAGGCACCGCGACGACGTCAACGTGGGACCATCCCAAGTTGTTGAACGTCACGTTT
>DAIRED010000058.1:0-10192 GCA_036795795.1 Thermoplasmatota archaeon
GGTTCTGCGGGATGAAGAACTTCCTGATGTACTCTATTCCCTTCCAGCGCGAGGCCGTTATCTTCTTGCCTATCGTGCCGGAGTACTCGTTGCCGAATATGTTACGGATCTTCATTTGAGATCACCTGAAGGGGATATACTGGTGGATGGGTATGGATAATGTCCATTTGAAAAGGAAAAGGATATAAGGATAGGGTTAACAACTGGCAGCTTTACGACCTTTATCAGTTAATTCCCAAACACCATGCCCAGATTCACTTGGAGGCTTCACTAACCCTCGTTGCTTTGCATGTTCTTTTGACCAAGCAATGTTGTGTTGCCACCTTGGAATTCCGTGTGAAACCATTTCTTGATAATATTTCTGTTTAAATAAAGTCTCAAATTTAGAATAAATATATTTTTCAACTGTACTTTTACGTGCCTTTCCTCCTGATTTTATTAGTGCTTCTAGGATATATTTAACAAGATCTTCTTGTGTCAACTTTTCATTTGGGAAGGCTTCTTCAGTCACTGTTATTTCTTCATTATTAACTACAGGTATAGATGAACCTGCATGGTTTCGAGATTGGTTAAAATTATACCAACATAAGATATTAATTAATTTAACTCTTGATAAATTTTGAATATTTCTATTATTATCGATAACTTTACGAGTTAATGTATCCATTTCTTTCCGCATATCTGCGATTTGCTTTTCAAATTGTGCATTTTCACTTTTAAAGATATTCATCTGGCCATATATTTCTTTATTGACCAAATCCACATCTCTTTCTCGCTTTTCAATAGCCCCCTTTGCACAATCATTTGCGATTGAATCATGAGACATAATATCTGAAATTAGCTTAGATATCTCAGTATCTGCCAAATGTTCACGATTCGTCGCTAATATCATTGTTTCACGAAACGTTTTTTTCCTCCAAAATGGACTAAAGAATAAAAAATCCTGTCCGTTCGTTAGAATTGCTAGGTCGGCCCTTCTTAGGGCCACATATCTTTCTAATTGATCAGTGTAACTAGATAGTTCAATTCCCAACTTTTTAGTCTCTATCACCACAATAAAATCGCCATGCCGAATCAGAATATCGTTTTTATCATGCTCAAATTTCAGCCTTGTGTGTCCTAGCAACTCGAGCCAGGGAACAATGACATTGACTTTAACATCCTCTTCAGTCCTTCCAATCTCTTCGTCTAAGAGACTGGCTATATCCTCAATCCTTAGAACCATTGGAAGAGTGAATCCCCTTGAAATATTTAAAGAATAGTTCGCCCTTTAACTCGCTGCATCCCTCTTCTTAAAGTACTGGCCACGGTATACACGATAATAACCAGGTCCTCGTCCATCGTTCGCCGGGTCGTTCCCGTAGTACCTGAACTGAGGACCGCGGAGCTTCATCAGTGGCGAGGGGTTGATGCGCATCGGAGGTTGTATGGTCGAGGAAGGATATATATGTGCGCGAATTGGAAAAAGAATGTAAAGGTTTTGGATGGGCTCGCGCCGCCCCCGTTTTGTGGTGCCAAACATTGGCCAGTCGTCAAATCCGCCAAATTGAAATTTAGCCAGCACTCCCGAAAGACTTCCGCCGGGAGCACTTTTTATTTTATATTGTTGTTAGCCAGTTCTCCCGGCGTCCCTCGCGCATGTAAATGTAGTAAATCGCTCTTGCACTCGGTCCCACTGGAAGTTTCACGGCTTGGCGGTTTTTCGCTCAGTCCCAGTTGACCATCACGCGGATGCCCGCGAGGACGATGAGGACGCCGATTATGACCGGCAGTATCCAGCAGAACTGGAAGCTGGTCACCCAGTCGGGAACGCCCTCGATGTGCTTGAGGCCGAACTCGATTGCGACCCAAAGTCCGACGAACACGATAATCAAGCCCCAGAATGCGGACCAGGCGCTGAAGCCTTTCCGGCGCCTCGGCTGCCATACCATTGCGGGCGGCGGCGCGATCGGCGACACCTGCGCACCGCAGGCTTTGCAATACAGCGCGTCCTCGTCGTTTTTCACACCGCATTTCGGACAAAATGACATGAGCCATCGATGGCAGTCGCCCTATTTATTATTTATGAAAATTGAAAAGGAAAAGGTTTTTATTCACTGCGCTCACCAGTTGATTGTCCAGGTCGCGTCCGTGGGCACGTACACCCAATAAGCCTCGCCCTTCTTCAGCACGTAGGCATCGGCAAGGATCTGCGTTTTGTATGTCGCCACTCCGCTGAATCCCTCGACGATGGTCGCACCGGTGGCAGATTTTAGCTGACCCACGGTGTACGTCGCGTCGTTTTGGGCCGGGTAACCCACCATGTTCCATCCTGGCTTGAGGGATATCGCCGTCGACATCGGCAGGGAGCCGGTGATATTCAGGTAGCCGTCCCCAACCGTTGTGACGTAGACCCACAGCCCCATCGTCTGGTTTACAGCGGAGAGGTCGTTGAGCGAGCTCGGCCAGACTGCGTTGTACTGCTTCCAGGGATCGGCGGATGTGAGCGGGTTGTACCACATCGCGCGCGTCCATGTAGTGTCACCGTTTGAGTCAGCCAGCGCCCCCGGCATATTCGTCGTCGCAGGAACCAGCGGCAGGGATACGAGGTTCCATCCCGCCACCACGGGTATCATGGCGTAGGCCGTCGACGCCGCCAATGAAGGCCTCACGAATGTCTTGTGGGCGCCGTTGTCGTAGGCGACAATCAACTGTGGCGGGCCCTCGACCGATTCGATGTACATGTGGTCTATCCTTACCGTGTCCAGTACGACGTTGCCAGCCGTCCTGTCCGCGTCACGGACCCTGATGTAGACCGTTCCGCTTAGAGACGTAGGCAGCGTATAGGTCTGGTACGCGTCAGTGTCGCTGGTCGCCGACACGGTCACCATGTCCGTGTATGCCACGTCGTCGGTCGAATAGGCGAAGACGAAGTTGTCTCCCTCGGAGTTGACCGTGCGGTGCGAGTCAATGCGGAATGTGTAGGGGCTCTTGCCAGCTGGAACGCTCGCTGTCCATTTGTGCTCGAGGCTACTCGTCGAGCGCAAGCCCTCGACGACCACGTCGTCTATTACCCACCAGTAGTCGTAATTGGCCACGTAGCGCCACCCAATCTGCACGTTGTTGTCGTTCGCCGCCACGCTGGAGATGTTCAGGGTGACCTGGGAGTACGCGATATCGGCGGTGTACTGGTGGTAGACCTGCGTGTCGGCTGCTGTCACGGCGCCGTCGTTGGCCACGTAGACGTAGATGCCCTCAGTGCTCGTCTCCCCGTACCAGTTGTACCTATGGTAAAACTTCAGGTTGACAACCGAGTATCCAGTAAGATCGAAGACGGGGCTTTTAATCCACGAATCCACGCTCACACCGGAACCGGCTAGGTCTGAGTCGCACTCTGCCGCGTAGTCGGTCGTCGGCGCGCCACATATCTCGCCGTAGCGTGCATTGTCGTTGGACATCGCCCAGTCCCTTCCTGTCGTCGTCAGTGTCCATCCCGTCGGCAGGGTTCCACCGTTGTCGAAGTTCTGCGTATTGACGTTCGTTGTCGTCCATCCAGCGACTTCCCTGACGGTCTGGGGGCTGTCGTCCTGCGCCTGCGTCAGCGCGTACGTGCCCGTCACGGTGCCAGTCACCGGAATGTCAGCGTTGGCATAGTTCTGAACGTTCGAGTTGCCCGAGCCCGCCGTCGCCGAGAGCCATATCTCAACACAGATGCGTTGGCCAGCCGGGACCGCCCCGGACGGCGCGCTGTACGTCCAGCCGAACTCGTGGAACGCGGTGAACGAGCCCACAGCCTCGTCGTCGAGGCCAGTGGTGAAGAGCAACGCCGTCGAGACGCCGTTGTAGCTGTAGGCCTTGGCGTAGAGGTAGCCGTTTGCGGATGAAGCTGTCACGCGCCCCCAGACGTCGAAGGTCCAAGTGCCCTGAACGTTCGCCGCCGACGCTAGCGCGCCGCTGAGGAAGCGTCTGCTCCCTATGAGGTACTGTCCGGCAGCAGTGATGTTGCTCAGGAACGTGTTGTCCGCTAGCTCCACTGGCTTCATGTCCAGATCCCCGAAGCCTGCGACTGCCGTCTGCACCTGGAGGTGCCACTGGTCGTTTGCCGTGTTATCGATGGAGAACGCGCTGTTTGATGTGTCGGACGTAGCCTGGCCGATGCTGTCTGTCGCTGTAACGCGCACGAGGTAATTGACCCCGTCCGCCCTCGCGGCTGTGTTCCAGGCATAGCTTCCGGTGTTAGCGACGTTGGTGACCAGGGGGTTCCATGTCGAGCCACCATCGGCCGAGTACTCGATGTCTATCGGGTTCGCGGGGAAGGCGTTGTCGTCGGTCGCCGTCCACATCAGATTGAACGTGCCAGAGATGATGGTGTTGGCCGCTGTCGGGGCGGTCACTGTCACGGTCGGCGCCTTGTCGGGGTTCAACCACTCGATGATGCGCTCCATCAGGAGGTCCTTGTGGGCTTGCGTGTCGGTCCCCTCGAAATACTCGAAGCCGATATAGACGAGCTTGTACGCCGTGGTGTCCACCTTTATCGCACCCACAACGGCTCCAGCATCGTAGGTGAATATCGAGTCGCCGTACACATCGCGAGCCGTGATGCTTTCTGGATAGGAGCCGGTGACCGTGTACCCCGTCATCCCGTCGGTTACCGCATCGCCCGTGTCGCCCTTCGCCGTCGCTCCGTTGCTGTCATCGGCGACGTAGGTGGCGTGCATACGGGCGCCGTAGAAGTTGGTAGCCGCCGTGGCGCCAAGACCGATGGCGCTGTCGTCATCGGTCGCTATGTCGTAACCGATGTCCTCTCCATTGACGTAGACGCTTCCGCCAGCGTCCATGAAGTTCATGAGAGCGGTTTTCTCGGCTGCCGCGAGCGTCGAGCTGCCATCCGTCGCCCAGATGACTATCCTGTATTGCGAGAGATCGGAGGCAGGGGTGCCGTTGTCGTACTTGTAGCCGCCGTTTGTGAGCGCCGTCTGGTACTGGGCGATGGCGGCGTTACCGTCGTTCACAAGCAGGATTGCCGGTGAAACTGTGGTCACAGTCTCCACGCTGTCCGACTTGGCCGCGTTACCGACCGAAGTGCCCACGACATCGATGGTGGCCTGCTCGTTGGGCAGCGCACCCGCGGGAGCCACTACCGTGAAGTTGACGACCTTGGAGGCTCCAGCTGCAAGGGTGACGTTGTAGACCACGACGTCGTTGCCCACGAAGAACGAGTGCCTAGCGTTCGGGGCGAAGGCCGGGCTCGTGGAGATTTTCCCAGAGGTGCTCGCGCCGCTGATGTAGTAGTTGACCCACGTCCCGTCCGCCTGGGCGGGGATGGATGCCTGGTACTGGTTCGGCGTGCCCGTCGGGGTCATCGCCACTTGCGAGAAGCTGCCTGTAGTCTTCCAGTTCATTGCCAGCGAGCCAGCATCGACTCCGGCGGAGGACTCGAACGTCGCGACGACGTTGTACGGCGTGACGGTGTTTTGCGTGTTCGGCAGAGCCACGTGCGTTATCACCGGTGCTGCCTTGTACAGGTCACCGGCGCGCAAAGCGCCTTCGAGACAGACGTCGAGGTTGAGCTGGCATGTCGGCGTGATTTCGCTCGCTGCCGGCTGGAACTCCGAGTTGGTCTCGATGGTGAATGGGAAGAATATCCTTCCCGAGGTGTTGTTGTTGTAGCCGTACGCCCAGTCGTCTGTGTCGCCGCTGGTTGTGTAGGGCACAGCGCTCTGAACGGGGGTGTATCCGTTTATTGCGGCGAAGTCGACCGCCACCGCCTGCTGGGCTAAGTGGTCCGGCGTCTGCACAGCCGTCGAATATCCCCAGGGCCAGTATATTTCCTCGGCGTAGCTGTGGAACGAGATGCTGAGGTCGAGGTTCGTCCTGGCCAGTATCAGGTTTCGCACAGCGACCGTCTCCGGTTCGGAGAACGCGCTCGGACCGCAATATGTGTCGTCCGAGGTCGTGTGGCTCGTCCCTGTCGCGCCCCAGGCACCCAGCGGGTCGCCGTTCTGCGAGCCGTCGTAGTTCCTGTTAAGGTCCACGCCGTACGTCCCGTCGCCATTGTTCCTGCGGTTCTTGCGCCACATGTTGTCGGTGAATTGGGAATACTGGAGCCCATCGGGGTTGAGGTTGGGTATGATCCAAATCTCCCTGTTATCGACGAGCCACGTAGCCTGCGGGTCGGCGCCGTAGTTGCCGACGAGGTAGGCCGCGTAGTAGAGCGGTATCTCCACCGTCATCCACTCGCGTGCGTGGTGGTTGCCAACAATCAGGACACCCGGTTCGCTCTCGTTCGTCGCGACGTTGTCGGAAATCTTGATGGCCGTCACGTTGCGCCCCTCGGCTGTAGTGGCGAGATTATACCGCTTGGCAATCGTTGGGTGGGCAGCCTCCAGCGCGGCGAGTTCTGATTGAACCTCGGCGTAGGTGTGGTAGCCATCCACAAGCTTCTCTCCCCCCGCGTCGGTAATTGACTTGCCCTGGGGGTTGCTGTTGAAGTTGGCGTCCCAAGACGTGGGGTTGTCGATGGTGAGCCTGACAGTATCTGCCATCGTACCCTGGTTCGTCACAGTTATCTTGTAATCGTGCGAGGCGCCAGCTTGCACAGTGGAGGTGTTCGCCGCGCAAGCCAAGTCCACGCTGTAACCTGCGACGGATAATGTCCTGGATATCGTGTTGTTGGCGTCCGTGAGCTCGCTGATGAGGTACCCCGGGTCGGCTACGACGTATATGGCGCGGCTTCCCGCCCAGCCAGCGGTGTTCCACGTCGTCGAGACGACCCCAGTCCCGTTGTTGTGGACGATGGTGCTCGGGGTCGTAGTCACGTACGTTCCGATGAGCTGGCCGCCCGCCGACGGGTTGCCGATGTAGAATCCGACCTGAACGTTGGCCGCGTCGTTCACATGGCCGACGTTGTGGATGGTCGCTCCGATGGTGATTGTATCTCCCTCATCGGGCGTGGAGTCGCTGAAAGTTATCTCTCCGGGCCAGAGCGTCAGATCCGCCAGGTTCGGGTCGACTATTTCGGTGACGTTGCGGTCCATCCAGGCAGCGCTGTAATCGGTGCCATCGTAGGAGCGCGCCTGTATCCTGTGGGAGCCGGGCGCCCATCCAGCGAGGTTCCAGCTGTACGACCAGGACGTCGTCCCTGTGGCGTTCTGCCAGTTCTCGCGGTCGATCTTGACCTGCACTCGTGAGACGGTCCCGTCGGAATCCACGGCCGTGCCAGTTATCGTCGTCACAGTATTGTAGACGACATAAGCCCCTTCCGAGGGGGATGTTATCGCGACGGTGGGTTCGACGTTGGTTACGTCCGCTGGTGTACCCCAGACATTCTGCACGAACTTGCCCCAGTTGCTCATCGTTGCCAGCTTGAGGGAGTTGAAGGTCGTATCGTACGCCTGATTCGCGTAAATCGTCAGCCCGTTCGCGTTCGTGTTCGCGTCGTGTATCAATATCGGGCGGTTGCTCTGCCACGTCGGACTTCCGTACGTGTCGGTGGCAGCGTTCGAGGCTGTCAGCTGGACGACTCTGAATGCCGCAGCATTGATCTGTGCGTCCGTCGCATTTGTGATGCCCGTCCTAATCAATTGCGCGAAGTGCCTCAGGTCGGGCTGGTATGTTATCCCCTGCCAGTCCAAGGCGTTCGTCGCTGCAGTTTTAATCGCGGCGTTGCACGTCGAGGCCTTGTGCCTCATCTTCTGACCGAAGTTCTCGATGGCCTCCATCAGGTCGTAGTCGTAGGCGGTGTTGTTGATTTCCGACAGCGTGGAGAGCGACGTCCCGGTCGGGTAGTCCGCGTAGTACTCGTGGCAGATCCAGGCGCCGAATTCCTCGCCGCCCATGTCCGGACTGTTCTTGATGTGGTTGAGCACGTCCGTGTAGTCGAACCCGTCCCCTGCGATGCTGTCCTCCGAGAAACACGAGTAGTTGGCGTACTGCTTGGCGTCGTAGGCGACCTCGTTGTCTGCGGTGATGCACTCGTCGAAGCACAGCACGTCCCAGAGATACCTTCGGCCCGTGTCGGTGCGCAGCTTCTCGTAAATCCTGCGCGTCTCGTATGCGGTCAGCTCGTCTGAGCTCACGGCGTCCTCACACTGCATCCACGTCCAAGACCCTCCGTGGTTCCAGAAGTCCCAGGCGTAGTGCGCCGCTGGATAGTTAATGTAAACGTGCTTCATCAGGTCGATTGCGGTCTGGGGGTTGCCCATGTTAACCTCCGAACCCCAAGTGGAATTGATGCTGCTGAGCGGGATGACCGTCGAGGTGATGGTGCCCGTGTCCGTTCCGTAGGTGACGTAATAGCACACGGAGTCAGCCGATCCAGTCAAGTCGTAGAGGGCTATGATGTTGATGTTGGCATCCGAACCCACGAGCTCCATCTCGTTGATGTCCGTCGTGGCGAACGAGGCGAGGCTGTTGTCGCCGTCTAGGTAGCAGACGAACGTCCAATCTTTCGGAGGAAGCCGTGACTGAGCCACTGTTGACGGTTGGACCGCTGGCTTGATAGCCTCGCTGGAGACGACGCGCACCTGCCCCACCTCATCTCCGAGCGTCGGGAGCGTCAGCTCGAGGGTCTGCGCTAAGCCGAATTCCTCGTGGTGCCAGCGCAAGACTCCATCAGTTTCGAACCGAAGGCCGCTGTTTGCACCGCTTGTGAAGACCATCAAATCGCGCTCAGTCCACGACCCGCCCGCGAGCGCGGAGTTGTAGAGGGCTTGATTGATAAAAGTCCCGTCCGACGGATTGCGCTCCCCGCCCAGGAAAGCCACCGCGAAGGTATCGCGCATGGCCGTCACGGCTGCCTCCTTGCAGGACATTCCGATGTCCAGCTCTTCGACCGAAGAAGCCTCGCAACCTTGCTGTCCGAGAGCCACGAGCACCCTGCCGTCGAGGGTTGTCGCAGCGACCGCGTAGCCATTTTCGGACACGGCGACGCTGGGAAGCGCTCCATCGAGCTCTAACGGCCTGGTCCAGGTCATCCCCGCGTCGTCGCTCGATGCATAGAACATGGTGAATGCCCTCGATGTGGCATCCTCCCAGGCGATGCAAAGGTTGTCGCCGTGAATTGCAGCTGAAATCCTCATCACGTGCATCGCAAGGTCGGATACTCGCACATCGTTCGACCAGGACGCACCGCCGTCGTGGCTGGCGGCCAGGCAGACGAAAGCCCCGCGCCCGCCAACATCCTCCACAGCAGATATCCTGACAATGCCCTCGTCGGTCGATAGCGTTATCTCTCCGAGCCCCTGAGCAGAATCCCGGACCATCGGCTTTTCCGCGCTCCCGATGCCGACTGGCACGAGGAACATGGCGCCTAAAACCAAACTCGCGATCGCAACCCACACACATTCCGGCCTCTTACCGTGCATCGCTTACCCTCCACTTGCACGTGCAACGAGAAACGCACATTCAATGCTCAATGCGGAGTAGCATTTCCCAAATGAACCGTGCTTGTGGTTTAATGCTCGTTCAATTATATAGTATTATGGAAAAATGTAATAATATGTTTAAATCTCAGATAGCATTAAATCAGTTAAGGAACAATGCTTATATGCAATACCATCGTTGCGATTGATGCCATGCTCTCGACGAGCAGTCTCAGGAAGGTGTTCGGCAACGTCGTCGCCGTGGACGACTTGACCTTTGAGGTCGGGCGGGGAGAGATTTTCGGCCTCCTCGGGACCAATGGCGCGGGCAAGACCACGACTATGAAGATATTCGCCACTCTGCTCAAACCGACGGGCGGCTCCGCGTTTGTGGATGGCCTGGACGTCACCGTCAAGCCGATGGAGGTCAAGCGCCGGCTCGGCTACCTGCCCGAGATGCCGTCCCTCTTCGAGAAACTAACCGGGCGCGAGTTCCTCTTCATGATGGGCGCGCTCCGACGAATGCCGGATGAGGAGCTGCAGAGCGGCGTCGATGAATTCTCCAAGCGGCTCGAGCTCGGCGACTCCCTCGACCTGGAGATTGGCACCTATTCGAAGGGCATGCGCCAGCGCGTCGCCTTCGCGTCGGCGCTGCTCCACAAGCCGCGCGTGTTGATTCTCGACGAGCCGACCAGCGGGCTAGACCCCCGGTATTCCAAGATGGTCAAGGGGTGGATACGCGAGTACGCCCAGGGCGGCGGGACGGTCCTCATGAGCACTCACGTCACCGAGATTGCGGAGAGCCTCTGCGACCGCGTCGCCGTCATCAGCAGGGGGCGGATCGCCGGCAT
>DAIRED010000059.1:0-9123 GCA_036795795.1 Thermoplasmatota archaeon
TCCGGGGCCAGAAACGGTCCGCGAGGAAGGCGCGCATCCTCGCGTCCGCCAGCGGCTTCGAACGGTAGAAGTCGAAGATTAACTTCCTGGCGCCGGCGTCTGCGGCTGCGCGCGCGACGGCGCAGACCGATTCCTCCGAATCGTTGATTCCGGAGATGACCGGCCCGAGGAAGACCCACGTTTTTACGCCCGCGTCGGCGAAGCGGCGGGCGGCGGCCAGTCGCGCCAATGGCGGCGGGGCGCCTGGCTCCAGGATACTGGCGAGGGATTCGTCCAGCGTCGTGGCCGTGAATCCGACTTCGGGGCTCTGGAGCGATGCGATGAGTTCCAAATCGTCGGCGACCAGGTCGGATTTCGTCTGGACGCACACGGGGTGGTTGTGCTCGCGCAGCACCTCCAGGCAAGCGCGGGAGAGCCTGCGCTTTGCCTCGGCAGACTGGTACGGGTCCGTCACCGTCCCGAGGCCGACGACGCCTGGCTTGGCACGGCGGAGCTCGTCGGACAGCCTCGCGGCGAAGTTGCGCTTGGCCTCGACCCACGAGCCCCACTTGCCGCGCTGGCCGAGCCGCAGGACGTCCTGCGAATAGCAGTACGCGCATGCGTGCGCGCAACCGACGTACGGATTCAGAGCGTAGTCGAGCCCCGGCAGCCGCGACGGATTCAGGGCGCGCAAGCAGGCGACCTCGCCGACGCCGTCCCGGGGCGAGCCAGCGAGAGTGCTCTGCACGAAACGGGCGCTCAAGGCCGCGCCTCCTTTCGGATTATCCTCGATTGAAGGCTCATCAGGACCCCGCCCCGAGCGCCTCGAGCGAGTCCCCAGGCTTCGCGAGGAAGTCCTCGATTCGGCGCTGGCGTATCGAGTCGGCTAGGATGGAACTGTTGTTTATCCATCGCCTCGGGGGTATCTCCATCCTCCCCTGGACGTGGGCCATCACCTCGTGGAGCGTGTTGAACATGGAGGGTTTCTGGCGCAGCGCGTTGCGGACGTTCTCGCGCACGTTCCAGACGCCGACGGGCATGATGTAGCCCGGGTGCGACTCGCGGAGGATTACGACGCCGGCCTGCCTGCGCTCCGCGTCCAGGACCTCGTTGACGGCCATCCTGGCCGCGTAGTAGCAGCCGCCGATTTCCGCATACGTCTTGCGGCCCTCGAAGAACTCGTGGGACGCACAAATCTCCACCTCGCTGCCGTAGGGGTTCCACACGGTCTTCGGATACCAGGCCTCGACGAGCTCGTAACGCCACGACGTCGGCATGAATATGACGGACCAGCGGTTGTCCAGCGCGTCGAAATCGTAGACGCGGAAGCCGTTGATGAGCGGGTTGCGCTTCGTGCGGCGCAGCATCTCCTTTCCGAGGATGTCGTCGACGGCCGTGATGGACCATCGAGTCGGGACGAATTTCCTGTTTCTTCCGAGGCCGAACGCGCCCACCGAGAATGCCTTCTGGATGCGGGAGACCATCGTTCCGGACTTGTAGAGGTTGACGACGGCTTCCGTCGAAAGCAGGTCCGTGTCGGAGTACGCCTTGTCGATGCGCTGGTCTATCTTCAGGTTCCCGACGCTCAGCCCGCGCAGCGGCGCGGACGGGCCGAACGGCTGGACGTCGCTGTCCAACGAGAGCTTGCCCATCGGCCTGCGATCGAACGTGGCCTCCGCCTCCGAAGGCGCTTCGGTCATCGCCATCTCGCGAGTGATGTCGACGATTCGCCCGCCGCCCTCGACATTCGTGACTTCCACCTTATGCATCCCGCGAACGAGGCGCGAGCGGAAGTCGACGATGCGCTCTATGTTGATGCCCTTCCAGAGCTCCGGCGTGTCCATGACCGTCGTGTCGCCGTGGTCCGGCGGGATGAGCGGCCCCACCATGACCTTCGGGTAGCCGTAGCGCCCGATGAAGACGCCCGGAGGGGATGCCCCCTCCAGCTCCAGCGAGTCCAAGACCGGCCGGTTGCGCGTGATGGCGTGGTACTTGACCAGCACGGGGCACTGGTCCTTGCCGCACATGAGGTAGCGCCCCTTGCACACGACGCATTTGGCTCCACCGGACCGCCCCGGGGAGACGCCCTCGGCGGTTCCTGAGAAGATGTCGCTGGTCCCATCCATCGGGATGTAATCGGCGGCTTGGTTTATTAATGTGAGGGAGGGGTGTGCGAAAGTCGGCTTGGGAGCGTGCCCGTAGTTTCTAATGGCGCGCTGACCACTCATTGTCCACTTATTCCCACTCGGGATATAGTCCGTGGCCGCGCATTGGAGGTACGGAGGCATGAAAGATGCTAGAACACGCGACGTTGGCGGCACAGGCGATGAGGAACCTCAGGCAGCGCAGGCCCAGGGACCGCTGATACCATGGCTGCTGATTCGATGGACCAGCCGGAAGGGATTAAGTACGACGAAGGGGATTCTCCCCCGATGGACGCGATAGAGGTCAAGAACGTGAGCAAGACGTACCACACGGGCACGGTCGCCCTCACCGACGTCAGCTTCTCCATCGAGCGCGGGACCGTCTTCTGCCTGCTCGGGCGCAACGGCGCCGGCAAGACCACGCTGCTCCGCATCCTGGCGACGCAGCTCAGCCCCACGTCGGGTAGCGCCGTCGTGCTGGGACACAACGTCGTCACGGACACGGACGCGCTGCGCCAGAAGATAGCCGTCGTTCCGCAGGAGGCGCGCCCGCTGATGATGCTCTCCGCCTGGGACCACATCTACTACTGGTGCAAGATACGCGGCCTGAACACGGAGCAGGCCAAGGTGCGAGCCAAGGAGATTCTCGAGGAGCTGGAGCTCTGGCCGCACAAGGACAAGCTCACCGCGGACTTATCAGGAGGCCTGCGCCAGCGAGTCATAATCGGCATCGCGCTGATACCGAACGCAGAGCTCATCTTCCTCGACGAGCCGTCAATCGGCCTGGACCCGCTCGGCAGGCGCGTCGTCTGGAACATCATCAGGAAGATGACACAGAAGGGCGTGACCGTCGTCCTCACGACGCACTACATGGACGAGGCCGAGAACCTGGCGAACAAGCTGCTCATCATAGAGAAGGGCAAGAAGGTCTTCTTCGGAACCGTCGAGGAGGCCAAGAAGGCTACCGGCGCGGAGATGAAGATGATACTGCAGAAGCCAGGCACGACGACGCTGGACAGGGAGGTCCTCACACCGCACTCGGAACAGGAGATAATCGAGGCCGTGCAGCGCGGCATCCGCGAGGGAAAGCTCGTCACCTTCAAGCCACCGACGCTGGAGGAGGCGTTCATCCACTTCGCGGGCGGTTCCATCGAAGAGGCCGAGAACGGAGGTGCTCCCCATGACTAACCGGATGCGCCAGGCGTTCTACATCGGGATGCTCGACATCCTGCCGCTGCTCAGGGACCCGATGATTTTGCTCATGATATCGATGATATCGTTCATGCCGGTCATCTTCATGGGGCTCATGGGGAGCGGCGAGATGGCGATACAGGCGCTCGTCGGCGCCATCGTCCTAACCCTGTTCTTCGGCGGGATACAGGTCGCCCAGTCGGCGTACTTCAACAAGCACTGGTTCCGATTCCAGGACATGTACGTCGCCTCCCCCGTGAACTTCACGGCCTACGCGATGGGGCTGTCGATATCGACGCTCATCGGCTCGCTTCCGGCTACGGCGCTCGCCACCGGGATACTCGTCTTCAGCCACCACGTCAGCATCTTCGGAGTTGTGATGATGCTCGTCGTCTCGATGACGCTCTGGGTGTGCACCGTCTTCCTCGGCTTCACGCTGGGCTCGTCGCTGAAGGACACCAGGAAGGCGAACTCCGTCCCGCAGGTCATCGGGTTCGTCCTGGGGTTCTTGCCGCCGGTCTACTACCCCATGAGCGTGCTGAAGAACGAGTGGCTCCAGTACCTGGCGATGCTCTCGCCGACGACTCACGCGGCGCAGCTCTCCAAGTTCTACCTCGGGCTCATCGAGATTCCGTTCTGGCAGGAGATATTCGGATGGGCGTACCTGTTCGGCTTCACCGCCATTATGGTCGCGCTCGCGAAGAAGTGGTCGAGATGGACGGACGCCTAGATGGCGACCGCACCGGCGGAAAGGTAGAAATGGCCCCGGGCCATTGGCTCGAGCGTGATGAGGATGCTTAAGGAATCTGAGGACGCGATGGGCCAGTCGTTCTGGGACCGCCACACGGGCAAGAACCACGACGGCCACGTCATCGAGCGCGAGGACGGCTTCGTCGACATCGACCACATGGTGAGCTACTTCCTGGAATACCGTGATTGGTCCAGCGAGGAAAAGAAGGCCATGAGGTTCTGCAGGGGCCGAGTGCTGGACGTGGGCTGCGGCGCTGGCAAGCACGCCATCCGCATCCAGGGAAAGGGCATGGACGTCCTCGGAATCGACAACTCGCCGCTGGCTCTCAAGGTCTGCCGCGAGCGCGGGCTCAAGCGCACGAAGTGCATGGCCGCCGACGAAGTCGACGCCAGGCTGGGCCAGTTCGACACGATAATCATGATGGGAAACAACTTCGGGCTGTTCGAGAACCCAGCGAAGGCGAGGAGGATGCTCGAGGCCTTCCACGGCGCGACGTCGGCCCGCGCAAGGATACTGGCGCAGACGATGGACACCTACGCGACGAAGAAGGGGGAGCACCTGGACTACCAGGCGTACAACAGGAAGCGTGGCCGGATGTCTGGCCAGATAAAGCTACGTATCAGGTACAAGAAGCTCGCTACGCCGTGGTTCGATTACCTCATCGTCTCCCGAAGCGAGATGAAAGCCATCCTCAAGGGCACCGGCTGGAAGGTGTCGAAGTTCATCGGCAAGGGGGCTTCGTACATCGCCGTGATAGAGAAATCGAAACGATGAACGCGTGGCGGCGCGGACGCCATGCGAGGCTGGCCGGCCTCACTTCCTGTGGACGTACCATATCGCCGCGACTGCCATGACAGCCACAACCGCCATGACCATTATCGTCGTCAAGACAATGGGGTCGATGGGGTAGCTGTTCCGGTCCAGGGGGTTCGTCCCCGCGTTGAATTCCTGGACGTTGCTGAACCCGTCATCGTCGCTGTCTCGGCTCGCGTCGTCCCAGCGCTTGGGATCCAGGCCATACTTCAGCTCCCACTCGTCGGGCATCCCGTCGCCGTCGTCGTCGGTGTCGGCATTGTCCCCCACCCCATCGTGGTTGGTGTCCGTCCACTCCAGCGGGTCTTCCGGGAAGGTGTCAGGCCGGATTCCGTCGGGGTTGTCTCCGTACCCATCGCCGTCCGAGTCCGACCACTGGGTCGGTTCGTACGGAAATTCATCCAGCGTCAGGTTCGTCGTCGAGTTGGCCTCGCTCATGCCGGTGTTCCACGCATCCGGATGCCCGTCGCCGTCATAGTCCTCCGACGCCGCTGGGTCGAGGGGGAAGTCATCTTCGTCGTCCGCGAAGCCATCGCCATCGAGGTCGCCGGCGACGAGCCAGACACGGAACAGTCCGAGCTCGTCGTCCCAGCTATACTCGCGATCGCTTCCAAAGAATACGATGACCCTTGAGTACTGGTCTGCGACGCTACGCGGGACGCAGTCGTCACTCGCGCCGGCGTCCGCAATGCGCGAGACGTTCGTCCACGAAGAGCCATCGGGAGATGTCGCGAAGAAAATGCCTGTTCCATCGGCGTCTTGTTTCTCGAAAGCCAGCCAGAAGACGCCTCGGGAATCCTGCGCCATGATGGGAGCGGTTTCGGCGCCAGTGAGATTTAGGGAGGTCTTGGCCGCGGTCCATTGGGTGCCTGAGAGGGACTTGGAATACTGAAGCGACGATTCTCCCGTCCCGAAGTACGGAGCCATCGACCAGGTGAGCCATTTCCATCCCGCCGCATCCTCCATCAGGTAGAGGTGGCTACGCCAGGAATAGTCGTTTGGCATCACCTCCACCGGCGACGACCAATGGACGAAGTCCTCGGTGGAAACGACGTAGATGTGGTTGTGCGCAGAGAGATACGCCATCCAATACTTGCCATCGTTATCGCGCATCATGTGAAAATCGCTCCCGTCGCCCATCACGTCGAACGGGGCGCTCCAATCCCTGCCATCCTCCGATTTGCTGCCCCTAATCGTGAAGATGGTCCCATTCTGGTCGTACCCCTTCCATTCCGACCAAAGAAGCCAATGCAAACCGTCTGGGCCGACCAGCATCTGGATGTCCCGCGGCACGACCGCGCCCGAATAGAGATAGGTCTCGTTCCATCCGACGAGGTCGTCGCTGACGAACACCCGGATTCCCAAGCCGACATCCGCTGCCAGCCAGAAGAGGCCGTCGTCATCCACGCTCACGTCGTACGAGCAGTAATTCGGCCCATACCAATGCAGGGATTCTGGGCACACGCGCCGGGGCTCGCCATCGAACGTGGCGATGTCCCCGAACCACTCGCCATCCGGCAAAGTCAGGTGGGCCGTGACCGACGCCGTGGCCTCGTTGCCGCTCGTGTCGATGCACCTGGCCTCGATTGTGTTGTCGCCGACGGACAGAGTCACCCAGGCGTTCCAGGAATCCGTCCCGCTGCACAGAATCCAGGATGAGTCGCCCACGCGCACGTGCACCGTCGAGACCTCCCAGTTGTCAGAGGCCGTGCCCGAGACCGCCAGCTGGAACGCGTTGACGACATCCCCGTCACCGGGGTACGTTATCTCGACGACCGGCGGCAACGGGTCCGTCGTGGGAACCAGCATCACCGCGCAGGTGGCGTTCGCACCCAAGTACCCGGCGCCGAGGACGGCGGCTGTCAGCGTTATCTTTGTGATGTTGTACATCAGCGGGGCGGTGTAGGTAGCGCTGTAGTTGCCGGCGCCGTGGTTGGCGACCGCCGAGAACCAGCCGCCGGCGCCTCCGTCGGACAACGTCACAGTCGCGTCGGAGACCATCTCCGTGCTGGATTTCACGCTCAGCGCCACCTCGACCGTCCCGGCCTCGGTCACGTTCGTCGACGAGAGTTCCATCGATGCCATCAGCATGTCCGTGAAGAGCGCGTAGCAGGAATAGACGTACACGTGGCCTTGCGAGCCGGTTCCGACGACCAGCTCGCTGGAACCGTCGTCGTCGGTGTCGCCACAGGCTATCGAATGGCAGTACATCGACAGCGGGCCGGAATCCCACGTGTTCGTGTAGCCCGCACCGTCTAGCTCGTACTGGAGGACCGTGTCGCCGAGGGCGTAGTTGCCGTTCCCGACGAAAGCCTCCCCGATTCCGTCGTCGTCCGCGTCGCAGGCGAAGCCGGTCGTCGGATTGTCATCCTCCGGGGTCATGCCCGTCCATTCCGATATCATCTCGATTCCGTCGTGCCCCCAAACGACCATCTTGTTGTGGTAGTCGAGCCTGAAGGCCTCGTCCTTCGAGTCACCGTCGAGGTCGGCGACGCCGAAGCCGCAGGAGCGGTCGCCCGTCAGTTCGGCTGCGCCCAGCAACTCTAGCGAATTCCCGGAATACTGGTACGATTTGATGCCGAGCGAGTACGACCCACCGCTCGTTATGATTATTTCAGTCACACCGTCCCCGTTCATGTCGCCAATCCGGACCCCTTCCGCAGCTTCGAGGTCCTTCTCCTTGACGAGGTTTCCGCCGAGCCAGACCATCACGCCGAGAGACGGAACAATGACCTCGTTCAATCCGTCCGAGTCGATGTCGCAAATCTCCCCGTCGAGGTAGGTCCCCACCGCCTGCCAGATTTTGACGTAGGAGCTACCCTGCCGCTCGTACATGTAAATCCCCTGGACACCGTTGAGTTTGCCTGGCATGAGCAGCTCGTTCAGACCGTCGTTGTCCGCGTCGCCGACGACTATGTGGAACACACCCTGGACCATGAAGCCAGGCTGGAGCAGCATCGAGAAGTTCGGTATCTCCCCCGAGACGACGTACTTGCTCCCGTTCCACGAGAGGACGACGGTCTTCGGCGTCCCGCCGGGGTCTATGTACCAGTCGTAATTTGCGATGATGTCGTCGTCGCCGTCGTTGTCCACGTCGCCTACCCCAAGGGCGTTGACTGACGTGTACTGCTCGTTCGTCAGGTCTATCACCGCGTCCTGGGCGTATTGGGAAAGGCTGGCCCGCTCAGAAATCTGCATCCCCTCGCTGATAACCGGCATGGGCGGCCCCGCGCATGCGACCGGCGCCAGGCAAGAAGCGAAAATCGCCGCAGCAAGCGCAATCGCGGCAGCCAACGGGCATCTCCCACGCCACATCCACATCGGGCGATTATTGCGCTGCTGAATAGATAACCTTATTGGTACTGTCTTTGTGAAAGCGTCAAATATCGTCCAAATCGATTCCGCAGAGCTTCCCGAGCTCCGCGTGGAGGGCGGCGATTCTCTCCGCCCCCTCAGCCAACCCCTCGCGCCTGAACTTGCGGATTGTCTGGCCCACGGGTATCTTCTTGCCGCCGCCGATGAGGTTGTCCGCGTGCGCGACGACCTTCTCCTCCAAAGTGCGGGGCGTGTAATCGCGGACCGGCAGGCCAGATTTCGCCGCCTCCTCGGGGGGGATTCCGGCGCCGATGTGGCGCTCGACGATGTGGATGACGGACGAAGGCAGCCCCAGCTTCCTGGCAATCCTGCCGCCCTCGACGGCGTGGCGTATGCCGTGCGTCTCGGAGCGCCCGATGTCGTGCAGGATGGCGCCCGCGCTCACGAGCTTCAAATCCGCTCCGCAGAGCTTGCCGATTTTCACCGCCAGCTTCTCCACCGCGACGACGTGGGCGACGACGTGCCGGTCGCATCCCGCCTCGCGCATGAGCGCAAGTGCCTGCTCGCGCGTCGGGACCGGGGCGACGTCGACGACCGTCTTCCCCTTACGATTCGGCACAATCCTGTGCGACCCGGCCAGGTCGCGTCTGAGGCCAGCGCCCGAGAGCAGGCGGTCCAGGAAGACGCCCAGCGCGGCGACCTCCGAGTGCGGCTGGTTGCCGACGGCGACGTTGAAGTCCGCCATCTTGTACACCTCGGCGGGGACCTTCTCGGCGCCGACGATTATCATCAAATCCTTGTCTCGCGGGATTTTTACCAGGGCGTCGTCGAGGTGCTCGCCGTACATCGTGAGGTGGACGCTCGCGCCCTTCCAGCGGCGGAGCTCGGTCTTCCAGTTCACGCCTGTCCGGATGGAGAAATCGCCGCCCC
>DAIRED010000059.1:9133-10078 GCA_036795795.1 Thermoplasmatota archaeon
CCCGAGTGTGGCAGGAGCCGCTGTATGGTCTTCTCGAGGACCTCGTCCTTCGTGGATACCAGAATCTCGCTGGCTCCGAAGGCGCGGGCAGTCAGCGCCACGTGCGTCGTGACGCGCTTGTCGCGCTCGGGGCGATGGCCCAGCCTCAGGACCGTTATCATGGGGGAGCTTACTCCTTGAACCGCTCAATCCTGTGGCCGCGGTACTCGAGCCGAGAGGAGCGCTTGACTATGCTCTTCATCATCGTCTGCGAGACCTTCAGCTCCTCGGCGATGTCGCCAGCGAACTTGCCGTCTGTGCCGACGGCCTTGAAGACCTTGTCCTCCAGCTTCTTGAACTTGGGCTCGGCCATCACCGCGACGGCCAGAACGTCGCTTATCTCGTAAATCGGGCACGAGGCCGTTATCTGGAACGATGAGTAGTACGTGTGGTAGGCCTTCTCCGGGCCCGTCGCCGTCGCCTCGCCGACGGGGGGCTGCTGCCAGCGAGTCTCGACGAGCTTCATCTTGTCGAAGAGGTTGAGCGCCTCCTTGCCCGCTGCGCCGAACTTCGCGCCTATCTCCTTGGCGGTCCGCCAGTCGAGCGAAACCTCCTTGAGGACCTCCTTCTTCACGTCCGTGTCGACGGCGCGGAAAATGGCGACAAGGTCGGCCGCCTCGTTCACGACTTTAATCCTGTTCATTGTGCATCCCTAGCTGACCCCTCATGGCCTTTCGTTGATATAAATATGCCCCATCACTTGCGCCAGTATTTCCAGGCAGCCCAGGCGAGCAGCCCGCCCACCAAGGCGTGCATCAGGACGCTGGACGGCCACCGCCCGAGGAGCATCAGGTGCAGGCCCTGGCCGTCGTCCCAAGGCCAGAAGAGCGGGTTCCTGTCGTGGCTGAAGACGTCGATGAGGACGTGGCTCACAGTTCCAAGGAGGGCCGAGCCCACGGCGACGCC
>DAIRED010000060.1:0-9893 GCA_036795795.1 Thermoplasmatota archaeon
CGGGCTCCGTTCTGCGCTAGAGAGCCCTACGGGAGCCTGAGCCGCTCGCGGTCGCCTCAAAGGTCGTCCAGCTCGTCGAAGACGTCGTGCCTCGACTCCTTCAGCGTCGGGCGGTGCGGCCGGGCCAGCTCGATATCGTGCGGGGCTATCTCGGCCGCGATGCCAGCGTCTTCTTTGTATGTTTCCCCGCGCGCCTTATACTCGCCGCGCGGCCCGACGACGCAGTTGCCGCCCCAGAAGACAAAGTCCCGCTGGGTCCCGACGTGGTTCGAGTAAGCGACGAACGCGGCGTTCTCGATGGCTCTCGCGACGATAATCTTCTCGAAGAACGGGCGGGTCGGTGACGGCGACGCCGAGATGCAGGCGATGACGTCCGCACCCTTGAGCGCGTAGAGCCTGGACAGCTCCGGGAAGAATAGGTCGAAGCATATCGTGACGCCCATCCTGCCGACCGGCGTGTCGAACATCTCCGCCTTCGGGCCCTGCGCGAAGTACACGCGCTCCTCGAACGGCCCGAAGTTGGCCAGGTACATCTTGCGGTACGAGCCGAGGTTGCCGTCCGCGCCGGCGACGACCGCGGAGTTGTAGATGACCCCGGCGCGCTCCTGGTCCTTCTCGGCCATCCCGAACACGATGCACTTGCCGCCTTTCTTCGCCGCCTTGGCCACGCGCCTGGCCGACGGGCCGTCGAGCGGCTCGGCGAGGCGGCGCATCTCGTCCCTGACCATGTATCCAGTCAGGAAAATCTCGGGGAAGAGCATGAGGCCCTCGCCTCCCTTTGCCGCCAGCTTCTCGATGGTGCGGAGGTTGGCATCCTTGTCGCCGAGCTTGGCGCGGACCTGGGGGACGAATATCTTCGGCATCGCCCCTGCATCGCCCTCTCCCTAAATTACCGTTTGCCAACAACCTTTAATATCCCGTCCCCAATCCACGCGGCATGTCCATGCGAAGGCAGGAGAAGGACGACGACAAGTTCACGTCGGAATGCAGCTACTGCGGGGCGGGCGTGAGGGACAACGCCATGAAGTGCCCCAGCTGCAAGCGCTGGTTCTCCAGCGGGAAGAAGGCCATCACGATGGTGCTGGCCGTCATCGTCGTAACAGCGACGATGAGCGCTCTAGTTTACACTTATCTCGGACCCGGGCACGAGGGCTACGACGGGGACGGCGACGACATACCGGACGGGGGGGATGACACCACGACAGGCAAGAAGTACATGGTCATAGGCACGAGCCTCGGGCAGATCAAGATAGAGCTGGACATGACGCACGCGCCGCTGACGTCGACCCACATGATGAACCTGGTCAACCAGGGCGCGCTCGCATCCGGTTCGTTCTACCGCGCCGAGCCGGGCTTCGTCATACAGGGCGGCACCCAGAGCGGCTCCTCGCAGACGGTCGCATGGGAGGACACGGGTCTCCTGAACTCCAAGTACACCATTTCGATGGCGCGCTCCGGCGATCCGGACGACCAGGCCTCATCCGGCACCGGCTCCAGCGAGTTCTTCATCAACCTCGCGGGCAACACGAACCTGGACAGCTACGCATACCCGTACGTGGTCTTCGGCAAGGTCGTCTCGGGATTCAGCATCATCGACCAGATAGCGGCCCTCCCGACGTCATCCTCGGGCGGCATACAGATGATAAACGACCCCATCAGCTTCACGGGCGTCACGATAACGGATGCCTGAACGCCGGCGATTGTCAACCGCTGAGAGCATGCCGAATCCAACCGCAACATGACGGGTCCGTCTGATGATTCATTTGGGACCCAATTGTGGATTTATCGGAGCGCGGGCATCACTGCACGAGCTTCATGTTGCGCAGGGCGACCGGGTTGTTGGGGTCTATCGCCAGCACCGACTTATAGGCATCCAGGGACTCGGCGTGCTTCCCCTCCGACTGGAACGCGGCGGCCTTGTTCAGCAGGACCGAGACGTCGTTCGGGTTGATTGCCAGCGCCTTCGAGTAGCAGTCGAGAGCGTCCTTCGTGCGCCCCAGGACGCGGTAAGTCACGCCGAGATTGGACCAGATGCCGGCGTCCTTCGGCGCGTACTTCAGCGCCGTGAGGTAGCACTCGATCGCCTCCTCCGTCTTTCCGAGACTGCGGAGCGCTATGCCCTTGTTGGAGAGGACGTCCGGGTCGTTGGGCTCGATGGCCAGCGCCCTGTCGTAGCACTTCATCGCCTCACCCATCATCCCCATCCTGTGTAGCGAGACGCCCTTGTTGAACCAGGCCCACGAGTCGTCCGGCCTGTCGAGGATGGCTTTGTCGAAGCATTCGACGGCCTCCTCGCTGCGGCCCATCTTCTCGAACGCGACGCCGCGGTTGAACCAGTTGTCGCCGGACGGCGGCGCGGCGTGGTGGACCTCGACCTTCTTGGCTTCCGGAGTACGTTCGGGTTTCCTCGCCTCGGGCGCGGCCTGGCTCGGCCTGCGCGGCTCCGCCTTGGGCGCGGGCTTCTCCGGCGCTGGCTGCTGCTCGGCGGCCGGCTTCGGCTTGGCCGTAGGAGCCTTCTCGAAGTTGTAGCCGCAGATGTCGCAGAGCTTCGTGGTCGCGGACCACATCGCGCCGCACTCCGGGCACTCAATCTTGTCCCCGGTCACGAGGATGTTCCTCACGTCGCGCACGTCGTCGAACTTGGCGGTCATCGCCTTCACTACGTTGTCCCTCATCGAGTTCGGATTGATTGGCACCAGGAAGGTGGAGTTCTTCTCCTTCGTGAGCTTGCCCACCTTCGTGATGAACTTCTCGACCATCTCGTAGCCGTTCTCCATTATCAGGTACTCGATGTCGTCGATTAGAATGATGGACTCGTGGTGCTCCTTGACGAAGCGCTGGATGACGTCGAGCATCCGGCCCTCGATGGACTTGGGGTGGATGACGCCTTTGATGTTCTCGCACTCCGATACGAGGTAGATGCGCGCGTCCGACATCTTGTACTCCTTCGACAGGCGCTGCGGGGCGGTAGTGGTGAAGCAGAGGCCGGGTATGCCGCTGTGTATCATCTCCGAGAAGAGCTCGTACGTCACCGTCGTCCGAAGCTCGTAAATCAGGTGCTTCATCCCCCGCTCTATCATGCCTGCCCCCTCTTGGCCAGCTCCTTGACTGCCAGCTCGCGGTTCTTCTTCGCCAGCTCCCGCCCGGGGTTGATGGAGAGGGCCTTGTCGTAGCACTCTATCGCCTCGCGGAGGAGCCCCATGCTGCCGAGCACCACGCCCTTGTTGCTCCAGACCGATGCGTCGTTGGGGTTTATCGTCAGAGCCGTGTCGTACGCCTCGAGCGCCTCCTTGATTCGGTTCATGTTGCGCAACGCGATGCCCAGGTTGCTCCATAGCGTCGCGTCGCGGGGGGTCAGCTCCAGCCCGCTCCGGTAGCAGTCTATCGCCTCCTGGGTGCGCCCGATGGAGCGCAGCGCGATGCCCTTGTTGCTCCATATCTCGGGGTCCCTGGGGTTGAGCTGGATGAGCCGGTCGTAGCACTCGATTGCCGCGGCGACGTTGCCGGACATCTGAAGGATGACGGCCTTGTTGAAGAGGGGCTGGAGGCTGTTAGGGTCTATCGCCAGCGCCTCGTCGTACTTCTTGAGAGCGTCGGCGTACTTGCCCTGCCTGGCGAACTGCGACGCCGAGCTGAAGGCCTCGTTGACCCTCTGCTGCTCCATCGGAGACACCCGCCGGCCGATGCCCATCTCGGCGAACTGCGGTTCGAGCGCCTTGTTGATGTCCATCGCCAGCGAGTCCAGTATCTTCCTCGTACCACGCAGCTTCTCGACGTCGCCGTCGTAGTTGCCGAGCACCGAGTTGTAGTTCTTCTCCATGTTCTGGATGTGCTTGCGGATGACCTCTTTTATGGTGTCCATCGCCTTGTTGACTATGTTCCCGACCTTGCCGGAGAAGACCATGGCCAGCGAGACGAACTCGCCGTCGCCGATGAGGATGATGTAGCCCTTCACGTCTATCCTGCTGAACTCGGACTTCTCCCCCTGGGCGAACGAGTTGTTGATGAAATCGAGAATGGCCTGGAACATCCCGCCGATGAGGTCGGGGTCGATGAGATCGTTGTCCCTCCACGTCCGGCGCTGGATGAGGGTGCCGCTCGACCGGTGGATGAGATATATGTCCTCTATCTCCATCTCCTCCGGCGCCTGCGCCCCCGTGGAGACTGTCTGCCCCTTGTACTCGATGCGCGTCGGGGTCGGCATAGGTATCGAAGTCACGGCCGACTGCGGTTGCGCTTGGGCGGGCTGCGGCGCGGCCGGGGCTGGCGCGGCCGGCTGCGGCGTCGGCGGCGGCGCCCCCGAGAGGCTCGCCACGTCCTCGACCTTGTCGAAGTCCCTGGACAGCGTCGTAACTGTCTCCTTGCTGAAGGCGTTCGGGTTGACGACAACTATGAAAGTGGCCGAATTCATCGACGACAGGTCGTTCGTGCGCTTGATGAACTTGCGGACCTTGTCGAACTCGTTCTCCAGCGTGAGGTATCCGAAGCCGTCCAAGAGGATGACGGCGTCCTTCTGGTCCTTGATGAACCGCGTGAGCTCGCGGGTGATTTCGAAATCCAGGCGCGTCGGCGAGAGCGCGCCGGGCTCGTCCTTCGAGTCGGATAGCCAGAGAATCTTCGTCTCGCCCATCTTGTACATCTTCTTCAGCTTGGCGGGGTAGAGGGTGGTGATGCAGAGGCCTGGCGAGCCCGCTGCGACGAGTTCGGCGAAGAGCTTGAAAGTGATGTCCGTCTTCTCCTCGTAAATCAGGTAGTTGAACCCTTTCTCAATCATGCGCGCCCCCGCTTTTCGACCTGATTGGTTGATGAGGGAGGGGGTATAAAAGGTTAGCTTGGAGGGCACCGGGAAATGCCCGGGACACCAAACCTATGCGCACCGACATCCAGCATGCGATTGGATTTCACCCTGCGGCCGCCCGCCTCGCTCACACCACTATCGATATCGTCCTCTTGTCCTTGAGGAAGACCTCGGCCACCCTGCCGCTCTCGATGCCCATCGCCTCGGCTATCGCTTTGGGAATCGTCACCATGTAGGAGTTGCCGCGCTTGGATATCACGACGCGCTCGCGCTTCCTCGCCTGGAGGAACATGTAGGCCTTCTCGATGTCGGCTGGATGGATGAGCTCGTAGCCGCACGCGCACCTCCAGCCGGCGACGGGCTCGCCGCCGACGTCGATGCTGGCTGGTTTGCATTCCTCGGCGCAATCGGGGCATCTCACGCTTCCGTCACCTAGGGACCGCTTCTTCATTTATTCAACCTCCTCTTGCCGACGTGCTTCATCACCCAGACTTCCTCGTTCAAGGAAATCGAGAAGCTCGGGACGAGCTTCACGAATATCTCGAATCCGCCCTTGTTTACCGAGCGGCCCACCTCGCCTGGGCACATCATGCCGTTCCTGTGCTCGCCCCCGTCCATGATTATTCTCTCGACGAGAGATGGGGGCACGTCGTGCCTGGCCATGTCTTTCAAGGCGTCGTGGCTCGGGATGCACAGCTTGCCATTGTATCTCAGCTCGAACATCGGGATACATCCTGTTTGAACACCATGTATAAACAAGTAGTTAATACTTTCGCGGAACGCGAGCGGAGGGACTCCAGAGTCCCGCCAGCGACTCAACTGTACTCGCTCGCCAACGCCCCGATGACCGCCTCGGCGAACCCGCGCGTCGTCGTTGTCCCACCGACGTCCGGCGTCAGGTTCCCCCCCGCGAGCGCCTTCGCCACGGCCTTCTCCAGCGCCCGCGCCTTCTCCGGCATCCCGAGGTGCTTGAGCATCATCGCGGCGGATAGAATCATCGCGGCGGGATTGGCCACGCCCTTTCCGGCGATGTCCGGCGCCGAGCCGTGGACCGGCTCGAAGAGCGCGTGGCGTTCGCCTATGTTCCCAGATGGGGCGAAGCCCAGGCCGCCCGCGAGCCCCGCGGCCTCATCCGATAAAATATCGCCGTAAAGGTTCAGAGTCACAATTGTGTCGAACCTGGACGGGTCCTTGGCCAGCCACATCGCTGCGGCGTCGACGTGCATGTCGTCGGAGTTAATCTTGTTGTAGAAGGCGTGGTTGACAGCCTCGCCGTAGAAGAGGTTCCTGAACATCCCGTCCGAGACCTTCATCACGTTGGCCTTGTGGACGCAGGTGACCTTCTTGCGCCCGTTAGCGACCGCGTAGGCGAAGGCGAAATCGATGATTCTCTTGCACGCCTTCTCGGAAACGACGCGCTCCAGAACAACCTTGCCGTCCTCGGCGCGCTCCAACCCCGCGTACATCCCCTCGGTGTTCTCGCGCACGATGACGACGTCCAGCGGATGGACGCAGAGCGAGGGCAGAAGGCACCTGGCTGGCCGCAAGTTGGCATAAAGCTCGAGCTCCCAGCGCATCAGCAGCAGCGGCGACACGTAGCCAGACGTGTCCTTCGGAGTCGTGATGGCGCCCATGAGCGCCGCGTCCGAGGACTTGACCAGCTCCAGCGCGCCCTGCGTCAGGTACTCGCCGTGCTTCGCCTTGCTCGACAGGCCCACGTCGGCTTTCTCGAACGTTAGCCCGGTGTCAACCTCGTCGAGCACCGCCAGGCAGGCCTCCATCACCTCGGGGCCGATTCCATCGCCTGGCAGGACGGCGACGCGCATCGTCACCGCTTCCTCTTCTCGGGCGTTTTCGGCGCGGGCTGGACCGCGATGGAGGCGTTGAAGGCCTCGGCGACAGCGATGCTTATCTCCGAGGTCATGCGGCGCTCCATCGTGTCGAGGCGCTTTCTCAATTCGGCGACTCGCCCGTCCGCGTTCTCGGTGCGCTGGGTCTCCATCGCGTTGAGGCGCTCGTGCATGTTGTGGAGTCGCTTCGAGTCCCTGAAAAGCGTGTCCTTGATTTCTTTCGATACCTTGACCTCGTCCCGGAGGGTCCCGACCTCGGATTCCAGCGCCTCTATCATCCCCGTCAGCACCTTGAGGTTCTCCTTCGCCTTCCTGGAGCCTCCGGACTCGTCCAGCTCGCGCGAGAATTTTAAATTTAGCGCCTCAAGGTCGTCCCCGAAGGTGTCCACCCGCGCCGCCACCTGTGAGAGCACGTCGAAATCCTTGGAGGCCATCTTCCACTTCTCGTCGTGCGCTTCCTCCAGCTCCGCGAGCCGGGATTTCAGCTGCGCCAGCGCCGCGTCGTCCCTCGCGGGAGCCGCCTCGGCGGGGGCCTCCCCCGTGGCGAGGTCGGTCATCGCCGCCCTGTGGCTCGACGCCAGCGATTCCAGCTCCCTGCGGAGCGCGTCGGCATGGCCTTCGAGTTCGCGCATCAGGCGCTCGGAGGCGCCGATGCTCGCCGAGGCGTACTCGTCGAGCCATGGGTTCGTCTTCAGCAGTCCCTCGGTCGATTCCAGCATCGCCGCGGCGTCCTCACGCGCCTTCTCCAGGCCCGCGATTGCCCGCGTCAGCGAGCAGTCCCTGTCCGCGTCGGCGGCGCCGCGCGCCTTTGCCTCGCCGGGGCGGGACTGGGCCTTGGACAGGTGGACCGAGAAATCGTACGAGTGCGACGCCATCTCCGCGCGGGAGACGTGCGAGAAGCCGCCCTTCGGGTCGTTCCTGATGAACAGCAGCAGCCCGCCGTTCTCGAGCGCGTGGCAGTGGACGTCGTGCGGCTGGTCGCGGTAGAGCGCTGGCGCTTCGGCGGGCGGCATGTCCTTGGCCCTGACGCGCTCGATGTAGGCCTGGACGTACTCCCGGCCGCGCTCGACGGCCTCCTGCGGGGATAGGGCGTGGGACTTCGCCATCGGGATACCTATGGCTAGATGAATCGAAGTGGCTAAATAACTTGTGGCCGACTCACAACTTCCGCGCCTGCTCCACCAACACTCCCGCCAGCCTGTCGCCCATCCCCGGGAGCGCAGCCAGCCTCGCGGGCTCGCACGCCGCGACGTCGGCCGCGGTCTTGAAGCCGTTGCTCCAGAGCATCCGCGCCCGCACCCTTCCGACTCCGCGCAGCCGGGCCAAGTCCAGCAGCTCCGCGCGGACCCCCTTGCGCAGGCGCACGACGACCTCGTCGATGGCGGGGAGCATCGGACTGCCGAAGAGCCGCGCCAGCTCGCGGAACGAGTAGGCGACCCACTCGCCGGTGTCGACGCGGGACCGGATGTCCCCCGGCCCGACGTCGAAGCGCTCGGTTATCTCCCCCTCTGTCCTCTCGTCCATCCACCACGACAGCAGCATCGCGGTCTTGACCTCGGCGAGGAAGAAATCCTCGTCCTCTGGCTTCACAAGGAACTTCATGTCGTCGGAGAGGCTCCCGCGCACCCAATCGTCCTTGGCGCGCAGGTAAAGCGTCGGGACGTCCGGGGCCGCGCAGACCGCCTGCAGTATCGCCAGCTCCGTCGGCTTCTCCACCCCCGAATCCAGCGCCTCCTTGAGCTTGACGGCGCTCATCGGGTCGATGTACAGGTCGGACGTGCGCTTGCCGAACGCCGTCGCGCGCAGCGACTCGTCGGTCCATACGACGAGGCCGCTGGCCTCCAGGAAGGTCAAAGCCTTCTCCAGGTTCTCTGAAATCTCCCACGTCTCGCGCTGGTGGGCGTAGAACGTCGAGCCGATGAACTCCTCCAGGCCCTTCATGTCCTCGACGAATCCAGTCGCGACCGTTGCCAGCACGTGCGTCCTCAGGGCGCTCTCGACCATCAGCTTCGACTCGACCGGCTCCGGCTCCCCCAGCAGGTACGTCTCCTGGATGCGCTCCGCGTCGCGCTTGGAGCGGGCCATGATGACCGCCTCGCCGTATGGGTCGTACTGGGGTCGCCCGGCGCGCCCACACATCTGCTTGACCTCCAGCGCCGGCAGCGGCACGTTGCCGAAGTTCGCGTCGTAGCGGTGGACGTCGCGCAGGATTACGCGCCGCGCAGGCAGATTTATCCCGGCCGCCAGCGTCGGCGTCGCGACGAGGCATTTTAGCACCCCCTCCTTGAATCCGCGCTCTATCGCCTTGCGCTGCGCGTTGGCCAGCCCAGCGTTGTGGAACGCCGTGCCGTTCGCGGCGCACGACGCGAGCCTGTCGCCGACGGACGTGGGCTCGTCCTGAGCCTCCCCGAGGCGCTTGGCGAAGGTCGCCAGCGATTCGAGTGTCTCGTCGCTCAGGTGCCTCTTCACGCACTTCCCCAGCTTCTCGGCGACGCTCTCCGACGAGCGGCGCGTGTTGACGAATACGAGGCACTGGCCGCCCTCGGCGAGGGTGTCGAGCACGAGCGATTCGAGCTCGTCCTTAGCCTCCTGCTTGATTTCCCGGACGGTGTTGTCGGTGAAGCTCACGACTCCGTCGAGGTGGTAGCCCTCCTTCAGGGGTATCGGCCGCCACGTGCTGCGCACGTGCGAGGCCTTGAGCCAGTCTGCTATCTCCTTCGAATTCCCAATCGTCGCCGAGAGCGCGACGACCTGCGCCTTCGGGTTGCAGCGGCGGAACTTGGCTAGCGTGACCTCGAGAGTCGGGCCTCGGTCCATGTCGTGGAGCAGGTGCACCTCGTCGGCGACCATCAGCGTCAGGTCGTCGAGCCAGCGCGACTTGTGGCGCATCAGCGAATCGGCCTTCTCCGACGTGGCGACGACGATGTCGTAGCGCTCCAGGTTCGGGTCGGGGCCGTCGAAATCCCCAGCCGAATACGCGACCTTGATGCCTAGCGATTCGAACTTGGCCAGGTCCTCCTGCTTCTCGCTGGCCAGCGCCCGCAGCGGGACGACGTAGATGGCCTTCCCGCCCGAGAGGGCGTGCTTCAGGCAGGCGCAGTAAGCGACGAGCGACTTGCCGCTGGCCGTCGGCGCCGCGAGCACGAGGCTCTCGCCCGCGAGGACCTTGGGAATCGCTTCCGCCTGCGGGGGATACAGCTCTCCGTAGCCGAGCTCGCCGAGCAGCTGGCGCGCGCGTTCGGGCA
>DAIRED010000061.1:0-9889 GCA_036795795.1 Thermoplasmatota archaeon
GGCCGCCGACGCGGGCAGCATGAGAGAGAGGGCCGAGAAAGAGCTGGCCGCGCTCAGTTAGCGAGTTTTCGGAGACTTGCTCTCCAAGTCCTCGCCGCCGTCGAACCACGCCTGCACGGTCGAGTAAATCTCCGCGAGGCCATCGCCCGTTTCCGAGGACGCGAATGTGAGCCTCCGGGACATGCCGAGGTTCTCCATCGCCTTCACAAGCTCGTTCGTGAGCGGCAGGTGGGGGGCGCCTGGCTCCGCATCCAGCGCCGCGAGCAGGCTCGCTGGCTCCGACGCCCAATCGTTCACACGCTCAGATTCCTCCACCGTCAGTAGGTCGGACTTCGACAGAACGTTCATCGTGGGCAGTCCGAGCCTGAACTCCACTGTCGCTGCGAGCATCTGGGCGGACACGAAGCCCGTGGGCTGCTTCACGAGGTTGGGGTCGAAGAGGAACGCAAGGAGGGTGCGCTCGCGCCCGAACGAGTCCACGAGGAACCTGCTGGACGACCGGAACGCGAAGAGCTCTATCTGGCCGGGGGTATCGACTATGAAGTACTCGGCGTCGACCGCGTCGATTGCGCGGGCCATCTTCTCCGCGTTGATGGCCAGCAAGTCGGCCGCCGCCACCTGCGCGCCGTTCGGGCCGAGGCCGTACTCTTCCATCACGCCATGGAGCGTGACGAATTCGCGGATGTCCGCGTCGCAATCGTACGGAAGCGCGTCGGCGCCGGGGTCGAGGTTGACCATCGCCGGCGAGTAGCCCTCGTTCTGCATCCATGTGGCAAGCGCCGCCGCGAGCGTCGTCTTGCCGCAGCCTGCGGTGCCGACGAGGTACAGCATCGTGCGGTCCATGGGCGTAAAGATGCCTGGAGGGTAGATAAACTCTCTGGTACGGGCGGTTTTCGGCTGAAGCGAACTGGGGAGGCCGAGCCTTTTGGGATGCCATACATCGCCAACAGAGAGCGAGCCGAATTGGCACTGGACCAGCTATGCAATCGGTGAAGGTCTGTGTCTAGATGGCTTCGCCACCTTCGATGAGGTCCGAGTTTCTTTGCTCCAAATGCTTTCTATTGCCAAAACGGCTGAGCGAGCAGGTGAGCCCGAGTCTTTTGGGGTACCATACACCTTTTCTCCGAGGGCTCACCAGCGCAGCGAAGCGAGAAAAGGGGTTGCGAGGACCAAAGAAAGCGTTTCGATGGCTGGAAAAGGGGTTGAGGGATAGTTTAATACATCACTGGGACATTCACCCCACAGGTGACCCAATGGTCCAGGCATACTGCGTGAAGTGCAAGAAGAAGGTAGATGTCGAAGGCGCGAAGAAGATCACGATGAAGAACGGAAAGCCAGCCACCCAGGGCAAGTGCCCGAAGTGCGGCACCAAGGTCTTCAAGATCGGCGCTTAAAAACATCTCAATCAAAACCCTTTCGTCTGATTTTCACCGCAAACGATTATTAGTATTATGGCTTCTCCAGCGACGATGGACTTCACGTACGGGCGGGAGCAGTCGATGGTCCGCGACGCCGTCAGGCGCTTCGCCGAGAAGGAGGTCCGACCCATCGCCAAGGAGCTGGACGAGAAGGAGCAATTTCCCTGGCCCACGTTGAAGAAGATGTGGGAAATCGGTTTGATGGGAATGACCGTTCCGAAGGAGTTCGGCGGAACTGGCTCCGATTACGTTAGCTACGCGGTCGCCATCGAGGAAGTGTCGCGAGCTTGCGCCTCCGTTGGCGTCATCATGGCAGTGCACAATTCGGTCTGCGCGTATCCAATCGTCAAGTACGGCACCGACGCCCAGAAGGCCAAATACCTGCCGAGGCTCGCGACGGGCGGGTGGCTCGGAGCTTTCGCGCTCACGGAGCCGAGCGCCGGTTCCGATGCCTCGGCGGTGCAGACGACGGCGCGCCTGGACGGCGACGCCTACGTCATGAACGGCAACAAGGTTTTCATCACTTCTGGCACCGAGGCACATCTCATAATCGTCGTCGCCTCGACCGACCGCTCGAAGGGCTCCAAGGGCCTCACAGCATTCCTGGTCGAGAAGGGGATGCCAGGCTTCACGTACGGCACGATAGAGGAGAAGATGGGCATGCGCGGTTCGGCGACGAGCGAGCTGGTCTTCGAGAACTGCCGCGTGCCGGCCGATAATGTTTTGGGAGCCGTCGGCGACGGCTTGAAGATTGCGCTCTCGTCGCTGGACGGCGGGCGAATCGGCATCGGGGCGCAGGCCCTCGGCATCGCCCAAGCCGCGCTGGATGAAGCCGTTAAGTACGCCAAGGAGCGCGAGCAGTTCGGCAAGCCCATCGCGAAGCTCCAGGCGATTCAATGGAAACTGGCAGACATGGCCGTGAGCGTCGAGGCGGCGCGCGCGCTCGTCTACCGCGCGGCGTGGCTGAAGGACGCTGGCCTGCCCCTCGGGAAGGAGGCAGCGATGGCCAAGCTCTATGCTTCGAGAGTCGCGCGCGAGGTAACAAACGAGGCGGTCCAGATACACGGCGGCTACGGTTACACGCGGGACTACGAGGTCGAGCGGTACTACAGGGACGCGAAGGTCACCGAGATTTACGAGGGAACCAGCGAGGTGCAGAAGCTGGTCATAGCCAACGCGCTGCTGAAGTGATGGAAGAAATAAAGTAAAATGAGAAGGAAAAGGTTTTCTGCGCTTCTGCTTATTTCTCGCCTTCCTCGACTTTCCACCCCGCGTCCACGTTGCCTTTCTTGGCCGCCGTCGATTGGTCCTGCGCCGGTTTGTCGCCAGTCTCGAAGTGTTCTGGTTTTGCGGCGGCCGGTTCCGCCGGCGCGGTCCTTTCCGGCGGCGAGTTCGGCTTGCTCGCATCGTGCACGGGTTCCACCGATTTCGGTTGGCCTGCGGGTTTCTTCCGCCACATCATCATCCAGAGGAGGAGAACGACCACCAGCGCGATGACGATGATGATTATTATCCACCACCAGTCGCTTCCGCCTCCGCCGCCCGCGGTCGCCATCACCGCATCGACGACGTCGACCTGATTGGCGACGACGGTCGCCGTTCCGCTCGTCGGCTGGTAGTCCTCGCACTCGAACTCGATTGTGTACGTGCCGACTTCGACGTTGGCGAATGTGTAATGTCCAGTCGCGTCCGTTGTAGTTGTCCTACCGGTGCTGCCCAGCGTCACTGTCACGCCTTCAATCGGGTTGCCGTCCTCGTCCGTGACCTGCCCACTGACGGTTCCGTACACCATGGGGATCACAGGCTGGACCGCTGTCCTGAACGTGACCGTGTACGGCGCTGCCAGCGTCAGGCCATGGACGTCTTTCGCACCCGTGCCGACCGTGATATTTATCCAGGTCAGATATGGCATCGCTGAGGTCGGGTTTATCGTCAGAACTGTGTGCTGGGCATCCCACGTGTACGTGGCAGTCATGCCCGTTGGCAGTATCAGGGCGGCTTCCACCGTGGTGGTGTTCATCGGCTCGCTGAAAGTGATTGTTATATTGGCGAGCACGGTGATGTTGCTTCCGGAGGGGGTGCTGGATGTCGCCGTTGGAACAGTTGTATCCACGAGCGTCGTCGTATCGGCGACGGCCGATGATATCGGCAGTGCCCTATGGTTTCCAGCCTGGTCGTAGGTCACGATGTAGAATTCATATGTGCCATCCGCTGCGGCCAAGAACGAAATCGTCGCTGCGGTGTAGTGCGTCGTCAGGGCCGTCCAGGTGGTTCCGCCGTTCGTCGAATAGTAGAGCACGGAGTAGTCCACTCCGCCTGCGTCGGTCGCAGTGTAGTCGATGTCGAAGGTAGCCGTCGTCACGTACGTCGGGAGAGCGTCCACGTCGACATCCGGTGGGGTGGCATCGTATGCGAACAAGGCATCGGCCCCCGAGGGCGCCGCCTCGTAGTTACCGAAGACATCCGCGGCCCTGGAATAAACCTCGTAGAATCCCTCACCGTCGGGGAAGTCAAATGCCCACTCGTACGGCGTGGCTGTGAGATTGCCGAACATGGTCCATGCGCCCCAGGTCGAGTTGTCGTCAGAGTACCTGTACCACAATTCCACGTAGGCGACGCTCGTCTCGCCGTCGGTCGCGGTCGCCGTCAGGTCCACGGACGAGGCTACATACCAGTAGTCGATGGTCAGCGCCACCTCGCTTGTCGGAGGTGTCGCGTCTTCCAGACGCTGGCACGAATCGTCGGCGATGCCGGGCGCTGCCTCGCCGTTGCCCAGATTGTCCTCAGCGATTGTGTAGAACTCGTAGTACCCTGTTCCGTTGGGCATCGTGAACAGCCAGGAGTAAGGCGCGGTTGCATCCCAACCGAAGGCCACCCACGCGCCCCAGGTAGTGTTGTCCGCAGAGAACCTGAAGTAGAGCGTGACGTTCGCGACGGCGTTGAGCGCGTCAGCGGCTGTGGCGTCGATCGTCCTGGTGGTGTCGTAGTTTGCGTATGTCCCCGCGACTGTGGCCGCACTCGCTGGAGGCGTGCTGTCGTATGCCCACCTAGCGTCGGCGGATGCTGGAGCGGGCTCGTAGTTACCCAGCGTGTCCGTCGCGCGCGTGTAGAATTCGTAGTAACCGTCGCCGTCAGGCCAGGCAAACGACCACTGCCACGGTGCCGCGGTGTCGGCGCCGAAGTTCGTCCAGGCTCCCCACGTCGAGTTGTCGGCAGAGAACCTGTACCATAACTGGACGTTCATGACCGGGTTGTAGTTGTCGGTTGCCGTCGCGTCGATTGTCAGCGGGCTGGCGTTGCGCCAGTAGGGAGCGGCCTGCATGGCGTTGCTCTGTGGTGCGGTCGTGTCGTACGCCCAATATACCGTGGTGGCGGCGTGCGTGTTACCGGCCATGTCGTAAGCCACCGGCGAGAACAGGTAGTATCCGTTCCCTTCGGGCCATGTGAAGCTAGCTGAATACGGCGCGCTAGTGTCGACTACGAAGCTCTGCCACGTCCCCCAGGTCGAGTTGTCCGTCGAGTATCTGTATGTGAAGTCGACCCTCCTGATGCCGCTGAGCGCGTCCGTTGAGGTCACGTCGACCGTCAGCGGGCTTGAGTTGCGCCAATAAGGTGCAGCCCAGGTAACAGAGCAGGTCGGATCGGTCGTGTCGTATCCGCATATCGCATCCGCCGCACCTGGCGCTGTCTCGACATTGTAGGTGATGTCGTTGGCTTGCGAATAGAACTGGTAGTAGCCCTCCCCGTCCGGAAAGTTGAAGGCAAACTGGAACGGTGCGGTGTTGTCTGTGCCAAAGAGGACCCATGCCCCCCACGTGGCGTTGTCCGTGGAATACCTGTGCCTGAGGTCGGCTCCCAATACGCCGCTGAGCGCGTCGCTCGCCGTCACCGTGATTGTCAAGGGCGAGCCGTCGCGCCAGTAGGGCGCGATGGCGTCGACGGAGGACGTCGGCTGGGTCGAGTCGTACCCGTGCAGCGCATCGCCAGTCGCTGGCAGTGCCTCTATGTTGCCCGCGGCATCCCATGTCTGCGATGCGAACTGGTAGTACCCGTCGCCTCCGAGCCACGAAAACACGGTCTGGTACGGCGCTGTATAGTCAGTGCCGCAGTAGGTCCAGGCGCCCCACGTCGAGTTGTCCGCCGAGTACCTGTAGTAGAAGTCAAGGCCCTGAACGCCACTCAGGTCCGCCGGGGCTGTCGCGTCCAGCATGATGTTGCCCGTGTTGCGCCAGTACGGCGCGGTGAACGTCACATAGCTAGACGGAGCGATGTCGTCGTAGGCGTTGAGCGAGTCTCTCGCCACGGGCGCTGGCTCGTAGTTGCCGATGGTGTCCGCCGCGCAGCTGTAGAACTGGTAGTACCCATTGCCGCTCGGCCACAGGACGGCCCACTCGTAAGGCGCGCCATCGGTGTCGTTCGCTATCTTTGTCCACGCGCCCCATGTCGCGTTGTCAGCGGAGTAACGTGCCCAGAGCTCGACGTATGCAACGGGGTTGCCCGTCATAATCACCGTGGCCGCCATCGTTACAGGGGAGTTGCACCAATACGGAGAGTACTGGTCCACCGACGATATGGGCGCCGGCGGGTTCCACCACCACTCCGCGTCAGCAATCGGGGGTGCGTTCTCTTCGTTGGCTGCGTTGTCCCACGCGACGCTGTAGAACTGGTAGTATCCTACTCCGTTCGGGAAGTTGAAGGTCCACTGCCACGGCGCGGCGATGTCGGTCGCGAAGTACGCCCACGAAGTCCACGGCGTCGTGCCGTTGTCCGGGGAGAACCGGTAATAGAGGTCTACGCCGGCCAAGCCGCTCGGCCCGAACTCGTTGGCGTTCGCCTCGATGTCCAGCGTGATGGACGTCACCATGTATGGCGGCGCGTAGAGTACGACGCTCGCCGGCTTCAGGCTGTCGTACCCGACCTCGACATCGTACACCGGTGGCCATGCGGGGGTGTTCCCAAGCGTGTCATAGGCTCTCGCCCCGAACCTGTAGTATCCGTTGGAGTTCGGGAATGTGAAGGACCAGTCCCATGGCGCTGCCCCGTCCGTGCCGAAGACCACTGGAGCTCCCCACGTCACGCTGTCCGTGGAGTACCAGTATACCAGGTCGACGTGGTCGACGGGGTTTAGCGCGTCTATTGCCCAGCCATCCAATGGGAGAGGCGAAGTAGTGTACCAGTATAACCCGACCGGGTTGATTCCTGCGGATGGCACGGAGCCATCGTATGCCGCGTAGGCGTCGACGCCCCCAGCCACCTCGAAGTTGCCTGCGTTGTCGGCGGCCGTGCAGAGGATTTGGTAGTAGCCATCGCCGTTTGGCCAGTTGAAGTTCGCGGTGTATGGGGATGTAAAGTCCTGAATTATCCCTGTGAGCATTGTCCACGTAACATTGTCCGCAGAGTACCTGTACATGAAGAACACTCGCAGGACGCCGCTCGTCGCATCGCTAGCGGTCGCCGTCAATGTTATCGGCGCGTTGTGCCAGTATGGAGTAATCTGGTCGACGGCGCTCGACGGCGCAGTCGTGTCAAAGACGTATGGTCCAGCCTCGATATCGGTTGCTCCCGAAGGCGCTGCCTCGACGGTCGCCGCGACCGCGTTCCAGTAGTATATTCCGTCGGCCGGTAGAGCAGCGGGCGGGTCCCACGTTCCGTCGACCGTCGCGTCGCTTCCCCAGAGCGTCCAGTTAGTGCCACCGTTGCTCGTGTAGTAGATGTCCACCGACGGAACAGCCCCACCGGAGGCGTACGTCAGCGTCGGCATCGAGTTCTGCGTGCCAGTGCTCGTCGGCCCAGTGGCCGTCGACCAATTGGGGCCCGCGGTCGTGAACGTGTATGTCAGGTCTGCCCCGGTCAGGGGATTCCCGATCCAGTCGACGAATCCACCGGAGTCGAGGTCGACTGTGTATAGGGTCGAGAAGGCGAGCGCTCCGTAAGTTCCGTTCAGCCATCTGCCATCCGCGGACCACGTCCAGACAACTCCTGGCAGGTCGGTGGCGACCGCGCCTGCGCCAGCGTCCATAACCTCGCTGAAATGGATGACGAATGTCCCTGCAAGCGGAGATACCCCCACGGCACCATCGACCGGCATCGTTTCGATGACCGTTGGACCGGTCCCGTCGTAGCGGTACTTCGCGTCCGCGACCGTCGGCGCGTCTTCGGTCCACCCGAAGTCGTCCGTTGCTCGGGAATGCATCTCGTAGTAACCGTCGCCGTCCGGCCAGTTGAATGTGTAGAAGAACGGCGCAGCGTTGTCCGAGTCATAGTATGTCCACGGCCCCCAGGTCGCGTTGTCCACGGAGTATCTATAGTACAGTTCGACAAGCGCTGGATCTAAGACCCCGCATATCTCGACGTTGTCGACTTCCCAGTACCAATCCCAATACGCGTTTCCGTAGTGGAACATCACGTTCACAGTGGGCTGGCCCGCGAAGGCGGAGAGGTCGAGCGATTCATGCTGGTACATGGCAGTATCCGATGTCCACAGCCCTATCTGCGTCCAGGTCGCTCCCGAATCGTCCGTCGCCAGGACCTCGCAGTATTCGGCGCCGCTGAAGCTGTCGAAGTACATGTCGAAATCGACAGTCGCCTCGGCGAATGCTGCGAGGCTGAAGGCCGGTGTGATGAGCGCTGTGTCCATGCTGACCATCCCCCACGCATCGCTGTCAGCGTCCGCGCACGCGCCAGTTCCAGCAAAGTTGGCTCTCCCGATTTCCGCGCTGCTCATCCAGACCGCGCCGGAGCCCGCGATGTCGGCGATTATCCATCCGGCAGGCGGGAACGCACCCTCGAACGCCTCGGCAAAGATGACGACGCTGTCCGAGCCTGTGGCGTCCACAGGGAGGGGGGCTGTATTCCAGGCATACTGCGCGTCCTGCGCCACCTGGCTCACGGGCGCGTTAAGGTCGAGCGCCCAAGCCGCGTCCGCCGCAGCCGGGGCATCCTCGTAGTTCCCCGCGAAGTCGTACGCCCTTGTGTAGAACTCGTAGTAGCCGTCCGCCAGAGCCGTGAATGTCCACTGCCAGGGCACGGCCGGGTCGGTCGCGTAGAGCCCCCAAGCATCCCAGGTTGCGTTATCCGTTGAAGATCGGTACCACAGCTCGACATCGCGCACGCCGCTGAGGCTGTTGCTAGCGGTGGCCACGATGTCTGTGCTTGCGCCCTGCACGAAGTATGGAGAGGTCTGGATGGCGCTGCTGACGGGTATGGATATTTCGTAGGCATAGACTGCGTCGTTGATGAACGGGGCCGCCTCGGCGTTGCCAGCGTTGTCCGTGGCCATGGTGTAAAACTCGTAGTAGCCCTCGCCACTCGGCCAGTCGAAGCTGAAGTCCCACGGCCCCCCCGACAGGGAACTGTGGTATGTCCACGACCCGAAGGTGGAGTTGTCCGCCGAGTAGCGGTAATAGAGGTCGACCATGAACAATCCGCTCGGGATTGCCCCTGGGACGCCATCTCCAAGAACTTGCGCATCGTCAATCATCCAAATCCCTCTGTCTCCGGTTGGCGTTTCCGCGAGGTAGTGCCAGGCGATTATTGCAGATGGCTCTCCCGCGTAAACCGAGAGGTCGACGGTAATTGGTATCTCGTACCAGTTCCACCCCGGACCTCCCAGGCCGCCGGTGAGGCCGTCGTAATCATACGCCGGGTCTTGTGCCAAGTCTGCGATAGTGTCCCAAGAGGCGCCGCCGTCTGTCGAAACCTTGATGTAGTCGTGGGATGTGGCCGCGGCGCCGTACCTCATCATCGTGTATATGGACCAGAAATTCAGCTCGACAGTTGTATAGGTGGAGAAGTCCATCGGCTGGGTCATCAGCCACTCATCCTGGGCTCCATCCGCTGGGTCTCCGCCCGTACCGTCGCTCCACCATATGCCTGCGTTGTATATTGGAGAGTGCGACAAAGGTGCGCCGAGCAGGGCGTTCATTGTCGGATCGTCGTACATCGTCCAGTAGTGCGTCAGGGGCGGGGCTCCGTTCTGGGATGCCGAGCATATGCCGTCGACCGTCCATCCCTCCGAAGGCCAAACACCACTTTCGAAGTTCTCGTTTATCAACGTGGAATCGCTCGCGAAGGCGTGTATCGTTTCCGGGTTTGCGCTGCGCCAGTATGACCCATCCTGTATTACGTTGCTCCTCGGAACCGTGTCGTCGATGATAACGGTCGCCATCGCTGTGGAGGTTCCCTCGATGTTCGTCACCATGTCCCAGCAGTAGACGTAGATGTCGTACTGCCCTTCCCCCCAGCCAGTCGTGTCTATGTCAACGGTCGCTGGTTCGTGCGGCTCGTTCCACGCGCCGTCCGCGGCGTTCATTGGATATCCCGGGAAGTTGTCCTCACCAATCGTGTAAACCGCCCCCTCCAGATTGTTCCACCAATAGTTGGGGATGGAGTCCACGTCCGCGGTGAGCGTCACCAACGTCCCGGACGGGACCGCGAGGACCGGCGTGCCGTTCGCGAGAGCGTTCGCCGAG
>DAIRED010000062.1:0-9839 GCA_036795795.1 Thermoplasmatota archaeon
ACCTCGATTCCGCGTACGGCAAGGCGAAGGAGCTGCCCCTGCCCAAGCGGCGCAAGACGGAATACGACTGAGCGCTGGCTCCGTGATTATTTCCAATCCCTGGGAATCAGTTCCCTCGTGGCCCGCCCGATGTTGTCGGTATCGAACCTCACGAGCGCCAGCTCCGGCCCGTCGTGCGCCGCCGAGAGCGCGGGCGTCTTCCCTACGAGGTCGCGCCACGAGCCAGTGAGTCGCGCTGACTCGTGGGCGTGGCCGTGGAGCGTCAAGAGTGGCCGCCGCGCCTCGATGAACTCACGCACGGCGATTGAGCCTATGTGAACGTCCAGCGGGGCGTGGTCGAACGATTTTCCGTCGAGGTCTGCGCGGTCCAGCTTGGTACGATACGGGGGAGTGTGAAACAGATAAATCGTCCGTTCCGGCGGCGATAGAGAGGCCAGCCGCTCCAGGTCGCCCTTGATGGTGGAGCTCCGGGCGAGGTCCGGCTCGACGGGGACGCTGCGGCGCCCCTCCTCCGGCGACACGCAGCCAGGGTCGACGAACCTCGACACGTCGTAGCGGTCCCAGTCCTTCAGCTGGAAGGGCGTCGGCGGCACGTACGGATAGCCCGCGACGTGCAGGCCGCCGAGCTCGATTGCCCGCTCGGGGACGTATGCCAGTATGCCCTCGGCGTCGGCTTCGACAAGGATGCGCTCGTGCACGCGCGGGTCGTCGTTCCCCATGATGGCGACGACATTCGTTCCGGCGTCGGCGAGCCTCCTGGCTGGTTCGACTAGCTCCTCGCGCAGGAACGCCTCCGCGTCCGCGTCGAGCCCGAGCAGGTCGCCCCCGAGCAGCACGGCGTCGGGGCGCTCGGCGCGCGCCAGCCCGAACAGCGTCCGGTACCTGCCAGCATCGCCATGCAAGTCGGAAGCGAAGAAGCATTTCATCTAATCACCCGCCGCCCGACGGCTTGAGCACGACCCCTGTCCCGCTTCGCCCGTCGACCTTCACGACTAGCGGCTTTACGAGCTTCGCGTGCCGCACAATCCCTGCATGGCCTGGCTTCGCCATCGATTCGAGCCACGCCCAATCCACCCTCGCCTTCGGCGAGCCGTAGGGGACGGAGAAGTACGGTATCCCCAGCGCCGTGATGTTGTGGAAGAAATGCGAGCCGTGGGATGGGTCGATTCGGAAGTCCTCCAGCCCCGCCTCGACTATGACCTTGGCTCCGGAAATCTGGTCCCACTCCACGGGGATTCCGAGGAATCTGTCTCTGGTTCCCCAGCGCCCCGGCCCGACGAGCAGATACGGACGGCCAGCGAGAGCGGCGTTGAGCTTCCCCACCTGCTCGGCCATCTCGACGGTCTTCATCTTGTCGAACGTCGCGGGCGGCACGAAGATGACGTCGGAGATGTCGGCGATGACGCCGTTCCCGAGGGCGCGGTCGGTCGCGACGACGGCGTCCGGGCTGTCGGCGGGGCATTCGATGGCCACCTGAGAACGTTCCTTCATCGCCACCATGGGCCGTATCTGGAGCATGTGGAACTCCAAAAGACCCCGCGGGTCTTCAGCGACGGCGAACTCCATCTCCACCGGCCTGCCCATCCCCCTCTGGCCCATATCGAGTAGTTCAGCAAGGATTTCCCCGAGGGGCATCGTCCCGTGCCTCAGCACGCCCGCGAAGGTTATGGCTCGCGGCCCGTCGTAACCGACCCCGTCGCGGAAGCGGTTGTCCGCTGCATCGTAAGTGCTGGCAAGTGTGTCGAGAACTCCGTCGCCCTCCGCGTCCGAGACGTCGAGCCTCAGCAGCGTCGAGTCGTCGCCGCGAGTCAAGTCGAAGTCCTTCATGCCCATGTCGAGGGCGAAGAACCGGTCCTGCGAGTTGGCCAGTATCTCCTCCGGGGACGAGTGGCCCAGTATCGACGAGGTGTGGCGGGGCGAGAACGACAGCGACTTGCCGCCCTCGACGACCGTGCGGCCGAGGCCGAGGGCGACGCTGGCTATGCCGTCCTCCTTCTCCATCGGCGGGACCGGGTAGAAGTTGTACGACTGGGCCACGCCAGCGAAGAGGGGGTAGAACCGCTCCCCGTGGGAGTTGCCGACGAGCTTCTGGATGACGACGCCCATGCGCTCCTCCTCGACGGCGCCGATGGTCGTCTGGATGTACGCCCGGGCGGCCCTGAAATAGGCCGATGCATAAACGAGCTTGACGGCCGAGGCGAGCTGCGCCAGCCTCACCTCCGGGTCGCGGTGGTTGTTCGGCAGCAGGTACGTGGCGTAGATGCCGGCGAAGGGCTGGTTCTGCGAGTCCTCCAGCAGGCTGGACGAGCGAACGGCGAGTGGGCAGTCCACCTTCGAAACGTACGTCCTCAGAGCCGACTCGAGGCCCTCGGAGAACGCCCCCGACAGGAATGCCAGCGCGATGTCCGTATCGCTTTTTCTCACAAGCTTCTTGGACCCCAGGCCGTTCGCCGCCACGAAGCCGGCGAACTCGTCCGTGCCTATGACCAGCGTGTCGGGGATGCGTATCCTCCAGTCCGGGCGCCTCGACCTAATGGCGCTTTTATGCATCAGGGACGACAGGAACGCCAGGCCCCGCCCCTTCCCGCCAAGCGAGCCCGTGCCGTACCTGGTGAAGGTCTCGCCGAACTCGAAGGTCTGCTGCGAGAACTCGACGACCGCCCCGAGCATCCTCTCGCGCCTGGTCTCCCTCAGTGCCTCCACGAGGTACTCGCGCAGCTCCTCGTCGCCGGCGAAGTCGGACACCTTCTTCGGCCGCAGCTTCGCAGCCAGCGCCGCCTCCCCGCGAGCCAGCAGCCAGTTGGAGAACTGGTTCGCCGCGCCGTGCATCCTCAGCGATTCGGCCGGCACGCGCCGCACGATGTCCGTCAGGTCCTTCATGTCGTAGGCCCTGGCCACCTCTCGGCCGTCCGCCATCCGGAAGACGAAGTCGCCGAATCCGAGCTTTTCCCTGAAGAACGCCCTGAGGTCCTGGAGCAGCGTGTCCGAGCTCTTGTCCACGAAAATCGCGCCCATCTCCTCCGCCCTCACGCGGTGCTCCGCCTTCGACGACTGGACAATCACTGGCAGGCCGTTCCCGACGGCCTCGACGAGCCGCAGGCCTGCGCCTTCAGTTTTCTTGCCCTCGACGGGAAAATCCACGTCGGTGATGAGCCCGAGCACGCTGCGGCCGTACTTCTCGTGGAGTGCGATGGCCTCCTCGTACGTCTCGGCCATCAGAATCTTCGGCCTCGAGCGCCGGCGGAGCGTCTTGTCCGACTCGTTGAGCCCCTCGGACAGCAGCGCGTTCTTCTGGCGCATGACCTCGGTGTATAGCAGCGGTAGGAAGGCGGAGTAGTACCTGGGCGAGTCCTCGACGACGATTATGACGCGCACGTGGCCGGTCGCGACGTCGGCCTCCACGTTCGTCACGTCCTCGACGTACTTCGTTATCGCCAGGAATAGGGCTGCGTCGCCCGTCCAGTAGAACACCTTGTCTATCGGGCCCCCTTCGCCTGGCTTATGGTAGTGCGCCACGTCTCCCGGTTCGGTGATGAGCATTATGACGCGGACGCCCGGCTGAGCCTCCTTGGCCTTCTGGCCGAACTCCGCCGGGCTCATGTCGGATATCCTGGCCATCGTTATGACCATGTCGAACCTGCGCCGGGACATCTCCTCCAGGGCCTCCTTGGCCGTCGAGACGCGGCTGACCCGCGGCGGGGACGAGAGGGCGAACTCCTGGTACTCGCCCGAAATCTGGTCGGATAGGAGCCCGTCCTCCTCGAGGATGAAGGCGTCGTAGAGGCTCGATACGAGAAGTATCTCGCTCACCCGTATCTTCATCAGGTCGTGGTGGGCGTCGGGGACTGGCGCCCCATTGCCGTTGGAGTGGAGCTCTCGCGAGTCCATGGGGGGGAATCCTCCGCATCGGGTATAATGATTTTCGCGCGCGGCCGACCTCAGCCGCCCCCTCTCGCTGAAAATACTATCCTGTTTGTTATCATTTTTAGGCAATTATGTATCAATATGTATTATGTTTTCGTTACATAAGGATAAATATGTTTCAAACCTATAGATATATGGAGGCAACATATGAACGCAGACAAAGGCCAGCTCGACTACGAGCGCATAACCATCTACCCTGGCGACTACGACGGCAGGGTGCGCCAGCAGCTCTACGACACGCTGAAGGCGCTCGGCGTGCGCTTCGACTACGAGCAGTACTCGTAGGACGGCTCCCCGGGAGCCCCTTCGACACGTTTTAATAGCCCAGCGTAGGTTCTAGTGCGTCCATGACAGACGCCATCGTCATCGAAAAGCTCGTCAAGGTCTATTCAGGCGGCGTTCGCGCGCTGGAGGGCATCGACCTCTCCGTGCGCCAGGGGGAGATTTTCGGTTTGATCGGACCCAACGGCGCCGGCAAGTCGACGACGATAAGGATAATGTCCACGCTGCTCAAGCCCACCGAGGGCTCGGTCACGATAATGGGCCGCGACGTCGCATCCGACGAGATGGCGGTCCGGGGATTGATCGCGTACCTCCCAGAGGACGCTGGCGCGTACGAGAATCTGTCAGGGAGGGAGTACCTGCAGTTCATGGCCGGATTCTACGACGGCCGGACCGGTGCGATGGTCGAGCGCGGGATGAGAATCGCCGACCTAGGGGCGCGCATCGACTCGCGCATCAAGGAGTACAGCAAGGGGATGAAGCGCCGCCTGCAGATTGGCCGCGCGCTGATGACCTCGCCGCGCGTGGCGATACTGGACGAGCCGACGGCCGGCCTCGACGTGATGCACGGTCACTACGTCCGGCACGAGATAAAGCGCGCCATACGCGAGGACGGCTCGACGGCGATAATATCGTCCCACAATCTGCTCGAGGTCGAATTTCTCTGCGAACGCGTTGGGCTCATCGACCGCGGGCGGATACTCGACGTGGGCACGCCCGAGGAGCTGAAGGAGAGGCATGGCTCGCCGAACCTGGAAGAGGTCTTCCTGAAGGTGGTGGGGCATGCCTAGCCACCTGTTCAACATCGTCGTCAAGGAGCTGCGCGAGATATTCCGCGACCCGAAGCTGGTCATCGGTATGATAATCGTGCCGCTGCTCGTTTTCCCGCTGATGGGCGGGGCCATCCGCGCTGGCATGGACGCCGAGGAGCGGCAGCTGGCCAGGATGGAAATCGCGGTGCTCGATATGGACCGGGCGGAGGGCACCTACACCATGTCCGACCTGCTGATGTACGTGATGGTCCAGTCAAATCTGACTCTTCAGGGCGTCGACGTTTCCGCGACAGGCGGGGACGTCAACGCTGCGATACGCTGGTGCATGGACAACGGCTTCGAGACCCTCGTGGTCGTGCCAGGCAACTTCTCCGAGGTCATCGCGGCCGGCGGCTCGTCGCGCGTGGACATCTACCAGGTGCTGAAATACTACGGCATGTCCGAGGCCGTCGGCGCGCAACGTGCCGACGACTCCATCTCGGCTTTCAACAGCCTGCTGGTGGCGCAGAGGCTCCAGCAATCGTACCAGAACTCCAGCTACGCGGAGCTGCTTGCGCCGGCGCGGGCCAACTCCTCGTCGGTCATCCGCGGGGAGGTCGTCGACGCCTCGCCCCAGGTCGTCGTGACGACGATGCTCACCACGAGCACGACGATGCCCATCGTGATAATGCTCCTGATAATCATGGCCGGCCAGCTGGCGGCGACGTCGGTGGCGATGGAGAAGGAGCAGAAAACGCTCGAGGTCTTGCTGACGCTGCCGATAAAACGCATCAACATCCTGCTGGGCAAGCTCGCGGGCGTGGTTGTTGTGTCGCTGATTGCGACGCTCTCGTACGTCGCCGGCCTGGGATACTACATGAACTCCTTCACCGCCGGGACGGACACGGTGGACCTGCAGGCCATCGGGCTGGCCCCCGACGCGGCGGGCTATGCGATACTGATTGTCTCGCTTTTCCTGTCGTTCATCGCGGCCCTCTCGCTGGCGGTCCTGCTGGCCGCCTACACGCAGGACGTCCGGAGCGCCCAGTCGCTCCTCGGCATCCTCTACGTCCCGGTCATGATGCCCGCGGTCGTGCTGATGATAGCGCCCATCGAGGTCCTGCCGGCCGCGCTCCAGGGCGCGCTCTACGCCGTGCCGTTCACGTACCCGATACTGGCCGCGAAGGCGCTGTACACGCACGACTACCTGCTGGTGGCGCTGGGCATAATCTACCAGGTCGCGTTCACCGCCGTCGTGCTCTGGCTGGCCGCGCGGATGTTCTCGACGGAGAAGCTGCTGACGGCGAGGTTCAAGTTTGATTGGGTGAAGAAGGGGAAGAAGGCTGCCGAATGACGGGATATGCTATAATCAAGGCTCAGGATGGCCACGTGCCGGGAATTGTGGAGATCTGGAAGGAATTCATGGACTACCACAAGGAGTTGAACCCGTTCCACACGCGGCGCGAAGGCGCGCACTTGAGCTGGGAGAAGTTCCTCAAGAAAATGATAGAGTCCGATGACGCTCTGGTTCTTGTCGCGCTGTCGGACGACAGCGTTGTCGGCTACTCCATCGCGCGCATCAAGGAATATCCCCCACTGTTCCAGCACGACAAGTACGGATTCATCTCGGACATGGCCGTCATCGCTGGTCAGAGGAGACGGAGAATGGGAGAAAAGATGCTCTCGATGATATTCGAATGGTTCGACGAGAACCACGTGAAACGAGTCGAACTGCGCGTCGAGCCGTCGAATCCGATCGGTTATTCGTTCTGGCGCAAGCATGGGTTCAAGGAGCACGTGCACACGCTGAGCCTGGAGAGGTAGTGGCCCCCCCTTAAATTAAATAGAATCCACCGGATACAGTTTAGCCACGTCCGCCGTCGCCAGAACCCTCACGCGCTCCATAAGCGCATTCGACGAGAAATGCTTCTTGTCGTAGGTCCAGATGCCGTCGTTGCGGATCGCGAGAGCCAGCACGACGACGGGGGCGTCGTCAGGGTCGGGCGTCAGCATCGAGGCTTCCTCCTGATAATCCTCGTATATCCCCTCAGGTATCGAGTTGACGAAAAGCCTTTCGACATCCTCGATGATTTCCACCAGCGCGCCTTCGTCCAATTTGCGTCGGTTCCAGACATCGCGGTGCTCCCATGCCTCCGCGTAGCAATGCTCGGGAGTCACGAAAACGTCCGGGTGCGCAGAAATTATCCGCTCAGTGACGCCCTTCGTGATGAGCAATGCTATGAGCACGTTCGTGTCGACGACAATCATCTGGCGCCCTTTCTCCACTTTGCAACCAGTTCCGCTGCGTCCTTCTCGGTCGCACCTTCGGCTTTGAGCCTGGAGAGCCGCCTGAGGAGCGCCTTGCGCTCCGCCTCCTCCAAGAACGCCCGCGCCGCGTTCCGGAACCACTCGTTGCGCGTCCTGAACCCGGAGCGCTTAATCGTCTCGTCCAGGTCTTCGAGCAGGTCCTCGTCGACGCGAAAGAGTATCTGAACCTCGGTCATGCCATCACCGAGAATGATATCATTTTGATAGCATAAATAACTATCGCATCCGCCCAGGGATACGGGCACTCGTTTTCGCACAAGCACGGGTTCAAGGAGCGCGCCCTCGCGCTGAGCCCAGACCAATAGGATAGGGGCGTTTATTCCCATTAACCTGCACCAAAACCGTCAGTTTCGGCCACCCTCTTCCAGCATATAAATACCTTGGCAGTTTTTAGATGACCGGATAGCATCATGATGAGACGCAGGTGAATGCTTGAGCAACAATGACGAATTAGTCGGGACCGGCTTGGAACAGGCAACCGGCGCAGGCATCCAGGACAAGATATACACAGTACGGGGTGTGCAAGTGATGCTGGACAGAGATATTGCCAGATTCTACGAAGTTAAGCCATTCAGACTGAGGGAACAGGTGAAAAGAAATCCCAACCGTTTCCCCCCGGATTTCATGTTCCGTTTGACTGTTGAGGAGGTGGAATTCATGGTATCGCAAAATGCGATACCTTCTCGCCAGCACCTGGGCGGTTCATTGCCATACGCGTTCACAGAACAAGGTGTCGCCGCCATTTCCTCTGTGTTGTCTAGCGAGCGAGCCGTCGAGGTAAGCATTCAAATCATGCGCGCCTTCGTGGCCATGCGCAGATTCCTCCTTTCCAACGCCCTGGTGTTTCAGAGGCTGGATACCCTGGAGCTCAAGCAACTTGAGACCGATAAAAAGATGGAAACCGTCCTCAACGCCATCGAAACCAGAGATATCCAGCCGAAACAAGGCATATTCTTCGAAGGTCAGATATTCGACGCTCACATTTTCATCTCCGACCTGTTCAGAAGCGCCAAGGATTCCATAATCATCATTGACAATTATCTAGATGACAGTGTTCTTATCCACCTGACAAAGAGAAAGAAGGGCGTCAGGGTTCTTCTGCTCACAAGGGTCGTGACCGAAGCGCTTGCCCAGGACGTCGGGAAGTTCAACCGCCAATACCCGCCAATCGAGATGAAGGAATTCGGGGATGCCCATGACAGGTTCATCATAATCGACAATGCCGACATCTACCATTTTGGCGCGTCCCTGAAGGACTTGGGCAAGAAATGGTTCGCGTTCTCGAAGATGGACGCGGCAGCGGTCGGGATGCTGGCCAGATTGGACAAATAGATTTAGGCAATTAAGAGGACGGCCCCTTGAGCGCCCCACGGATGTTCTAAGCCACGCTCACGCTCTGTATGTTGTGGTGCCTGTTTATCAGGTCGCGCATGAGCCGGAGATTGCGTCCGGCTTTCCCAATCGCCTTCGCCTTCTCCTGCGGGTCGACCTTGACGGTCGCGTGGATTACCTTCCCGCGCGTCTCGACGTCGACGCCGACGACCTTGTAGCCGTGGAAGACGTTCTTGACGAACTGGATGGGGTCCTGGGAGAACTCCACAATCTGGATGTTCTTCTGGAAGCGCTCGTGCAGGCGGATGACGTGCTCGCCCTCCTTGCCGACGGCGCGCGTGGCGTTCCCCTCCTTCACGAGGAACAGAATCTTCTCCGGCGTGTCGAGGCAGTCAATGACTGACGTGTTCGTTATGCGCTCGAACAGCGCGATTGCCTGCAGTGTGTCCTGCGTCAGCGTGTATTCAGTCATGCTTTCACTAGGCCGACATTATCGCGGATTCGCCCGGTTCGAGGATTGTCAGCACCGAGACGTTGAACGGCTTTCCGCATGCGGCTCCCAGGTCGATTCCGCTTCCGTCGAACCTGAGCACGCGCACCCCCGCCCCGGCCAGGGCTTCCTGGTCCGGGCAGTTCGACGCGATTACCAGCATCTTGGCCTTTCCGCCCTTCAGCGCCTTCCTCGCCTGGTCCGCGCCGTACAGCACTTTTCCCGTTGTCACGACGGACTTTAGCGCGCTAAGTATGTCCATGGTTTCACCTCTTCGATTTCTTTGGGGCGTATATCAGGTCCACTGCCCCGGTACCTACAGTCACTGGCTGCCCGACGATGATGTTCTCGGCCACGCCCGACAGCCCGTCGGTCTCGCCGGTCGTCCCGGCCCTCAGCAGGTGCGTCGACGTTATCTCGAACGCCGCCCTGGCGCGGACGCTGGACTTCCTGCCCGGCCTCGAGCAGTTCGCACCCCATCTGGTCGAGGAGATTCGGGGCGTCGCAGCGGGCGCGCGGATCTCCTTCGCCGAGGCGCTGCTGTGCAACGTGCGCGGCGAGGTTGGGGAACGCCTCACCCGCAACGGGGCCGAGTCCCGCGAGGGTGCCTGCACGGCGTTCGCCGTCGGCAGGAGCATGACCGCGGACGGTGGCATGCTGGCCGGGCAGAACTCCGATCAGGGCGCCTGGGCCCGCGACCTGATGATCGTGCTGGTCGCCACGCCGGAACG